>JAWODE010000400.1:0-2608 GCA_046483455.1 Candidatus Hydrogenedentota bacterium
CGTGGGGGTTGTAGCCGCCATGGAGCGCGACGGCGGCCTTGCCGTCTGGAGCCATCTTGATGTTGAGCAGGAGGTCGTTGGTCCAGATGGCCTCACCCACCGGGGTGATGCGCCACCGGTTCGGCAGGACATAGCCCTCGTCCGAAGGCCCGGGCAACTCGCCCGCGGTTGCGACAAACGTTAAGGCCAGAAGAACGGTGAAGAAAGAGAGGGAAGTTTTCATGACAGACCTCGGTAATGTTGGCCCCAGAGTTCGTGTGATTTACATAATCGCTGAGATGGCACGGCCCGTCAAGTTCGAGTAGCGAGGCAGCGTGCTACCACAACCGGGAACGGCGAATATTCATATGGGACATGATGATGCTCCTCCGGTTTTGTGTCGCGGAAGTGGGCACGAATTAGATAGAATCGGTGGTATGGGAAAGTGGAGTTCCGCCGGAAGGAGGCGACAGCGATGAGGAGCTATCGGAAGGAATTGTGGTTCAATGCGCCGCAACGGCGGCAGATCATTCATATCACGCCGGAGATCGAAAAATGCCTGCGGGAAAGCGGCGTGAAGGAGGGATTGGTGCTGGTCAATGCCATGCACATCACGGCAAGCGTGTTCATCAACGACAACGAGTCGGGTCTGCATTCCGATTTTGAGCGGTGGCTCGAAAAGCTTGCGCCCGAAAAACCTTACGATCAGTATGCGCACAACGGCTATGAAGACAACGCGGATGCCCACCTCAAGCGTACCGTCATGGGCCGTGAGATCGTCGTAGCGGTCACAGAGGGCAAGCTGGACTTCGGTCCCTGGGAGCAAATCTTCTATTACGAGCTTGACGGCAAGCGGCGAAAACGGGTGCTTGTGAAAATCATCGGCGAATAAATTTCCGGCAGGACGGTATCTTCTTTCAAGTGGTAAAGGAGACACCGTGATGTTCAGAGCGTTTTTTCACGCCGGTCGCATGCTGCGCATCCGAAGGAAAATCGAGAACCAGGGCGCGTTGCCGGGTAGCCATAGCGCTCCCATGGCGTGGAGCACCCTTCTTATGGCATGCGGCGGCGTCTTGTGTCTGGCGGGCCTTGTCCTCCCGCCGGCGAGAGGGCTTTTGCTGGGAGGCGCACCCCTGTTGCTGGTGGGTGGGGCGTTGGCGGTGCTCGAAGCCCTCCTCGACATGCGGTAGTTTATCCGGCTTGGATGCCTAAGACCTTCTTGAGGATGCTTTGGATGTCCAAGGCACCAAGTGCGCCCGTGCGACCGAGATTTGCCGGGACTGGAGTGTCCAAGCCAAGGGCTGCATTTATCATACATTGAATATCGGCGGCGCTGACGCTGGGCTCCGCATTCATGTCGGCTCCAGTGGGGGAGGGGGTCCCACTAACTGCGGCCGGGGCTCCGGCGTCGTGGGGGACTTGGGGGGCATTCCAGTATTCGGTCTCGTCAAAATCCGGGGCGAATTCCTCTGTGGAGCCTTCATCCTCGCCCGTCTCCGCGCCGCCCGGCGGATGGGGAACCGCCCGGCTTTGCCAGCTGTCCAACATGCCGTCAGAATCCGTTTCGGGTAGGGTCGGACTTGCTGCCAGGGCCGCCTTTACGGCCTCGCGCAATTCCTCCCGCTCGGTATGCAGGCTTTGTCCTTCCTCCATGATCCAGACGACGTCGGTATCGCCGGGTTGCTCTACTATGGATGAACCCGCGGGAATAGCAGGCGCCATGAAAGAGGCGGCTACAAGCGCGGCAGCGGCGCCCGCTTGCCCCAAGCGTTGACGTCGAAGTGCTTGCGCGATGGCCTTCGCGGAGGCAGCACCCATCTGCATAAAAACTTCGCCGAGACGCGGACGCCCCCGGGCGCGTTGCTCGGCCAGCGCGGTCTCGATGGCTTTTGGGTCTACAAGTCCCCATTGCGCGAGAATATGGCCCAGCTTTCCCAGGGACGGGTTTTCCTGCTGCGCGGTCAGGGAGGCTTCGATCTGGTCGCGCGACACACGGGCTTGGCCGACCAGGATTTCGCCCAGTCTCGGCGTTTCAGGGGCTTCGGCTTGGGCGGCCCGCCCGGCCTCGAGCGTTTCCCGGGTGATGAACCCCGACGAAACGAGGATATCGCCCAATTTTTGACCTTGCGGATAGGGGATCACGGCGCCAATCCGCAGGCTTTCGCAATTGCCGGCGCTCAGTGCGCTCAGGACGGCGATATACTCACGTAGTTGTTTTTCCCGGCGCATGGGGCTTTTGTTGTTCAAGGCTTCCTCGACGTAACCCAAGTGATGCCGTAGAACCTCAATGGAATCGAACGCCACATCCAGACGCGGGCCTTCAAGGGAGAAACGGCCTTGAGCAACCGCTGCGAGGCATCCGCAAAACGCACGGCCAAACCGGCCGAGGTCGGCCAGACCTAAATAACAGGCAAAACGGGACATGGCGTGGATGGCCCGGCGCACAGAATCCAGTGCCACGTCGTTTTGCGGCTCCGTTTCCAACACGAGAAGATTGCGGTCGGCAACGTCGAGCAAATCGCGCGCTTTATCGCAAAACAGCGTAAGCTCGGTGGCCTGGTCGGCGGGAAAGCGAGTGCGTTGGCGGGGGAAGCCGGTTTCGGTGGCGCGGGCCGTGAAGCGGGGGGCC
>JAWODE010000412.1:0-6041 GCA_046483455.1 Candidatus Hydrogenedentota bacterium
GGCAGTCCCCAGACAATGCAGCTTTTCTCGAATTCAGGACTCGAAGAGATGGGCTTCAATATCCAGGAGATGTTCGAGCGGTTTATGCCGCAACGGACGAAACGGCGCAGGGTTACCGTGGCGGAAGCCCGCGCAATCCTCGAGCAGGAAGAAATGCAAGACCTGATCGACATGGACGCCGTGGTCCGCGAAGCCATTTCGCGTGCGGAGAATTCCGGGATTATCTTTCTTGATGAGATTGACAAGATTGCCGGGCGGAGCGGTGGGAAAAGTGGGCCGGATGTTTCCCGGGAGGGGGTGCAGCGCGATATCCTGCCGATTGTCGAGGGCAGCACCGTCACCACGAAATACGGGCCCGTGAAAACCGATCATATTCTGTTCATTGCCGCCGGGGCATTTCATATGAGCAAGGTTTCCGACCTGATTCCAGAGCTTCAGGGCCGGTTCCCGATACGGGTGGAGCTGAACAACCTGAGTTTTGACGATTTTAAGCGTATTTTGCTCGAACCGGACAATTCCCTCATCAAGCAGTATCAGGCGCTTCTGGCAACGGAGGACGTCACGGTAGAGTTTGATGATGAAGCCATCGAGGCATTGGCGGAAATGTGCGAAAAAGTGAATGCCGCTTCCGAAAATATCGGTGCGCGCCGCCTTCATACCATTATGGAATGCCTTCTGGAAGAGGTGCTCTTCGAAGCAAGCGAGAAGCCGGGCGCCCGCGTCCAACTCAACGCGGAAGAGGTCAGGCAACGCTTGGCCGATATCGTTGAGGACCGCGATTTGAGCAAGTATATCTTGTGATTCGATTTCACGAACTCGAGAATTTGGGAGTTACGATTGCAGCCATGACGGAGCGTCGCGACGGTGACTGCTCTGCTTCTCATGGGGGAATGGCGCGTAGGAACTGTTGTGCCGCTCTAGGCATTCTTCCCGAGAGCTTGACCTGTGGTAAGCAGGTCCATGGGGCTGCGGTAGCGATCGTAACGGAAGCAGAACGGGGAAGAGACGGCGCGTCGGGGGAGTCGCCGCTGGTTGGCACGGATGGTCTGGTCACGGCGGTGCCAGGGCTGCCCTTGGCGATTTTTGTTGCGGATTGCGTTCCGATATTCCTTTTTGCTCCGTCATTTCGCGTTGGAGGGCTGGTTCATGCCGGCCGGAAAGGCACCCGTGAGGATGTCGCTGGGGCCGCTGTTCGCGTTATGACGGAACGTTTCGACGTGCTTCCTGAAGATATCCACGCGCTAATTGGGCCCTCGGCCGGACCCGAGTTTTACGAGGTTTCCGAAGAGTTAGCTGCAGACTGGGGGAAAGCAGGTCTTCCCCGGCGCGGGCGAAACCTCGATTTGTGGGAAGCCAACCGTAGGGCGTTGGCCAAAGCCCGGGTGCCGACCAGCCAAGTTTATATTTCCGGGCTCTGTACCATAAAAAGCAGCCGTCTTTTTTCTTATCGCAGGGGCGATTTGACTGCGCGCAACATGGCGGTGCTGATGATATAGGGATGATATAGAGATGTAGTCGCGCGCAATGTCCCTGGGTCTCGCGTGACACCATAACTCCCCGATTTTTCACGGTTTGGGTGGTCTGGACCGTGCAAGGGGCGGTTGCATCCAACCTCGGTATTGTGCTAGACTGTTTTGGTTTGAGCGCGGGTAACCAAAGAGTGGGTTTGCGCCCACTCTTTTTGGTTGTACCTGAAATTTGCGTTAAAGAATCCCAGCGGCAAGCACTGGCCGTTGTGGCATAAGTGGTTGTGGCAGAAGGGTTTAGGTTTGCTGGCCGAGGATGTAGTCAGACGCGCTTGGGAGACATTGGAAGAGCCGATTAAGCAACACGGTTATGAATTAATTGAGGTCGAGTTCGGCTCTTCGAGTGGTCGCCGCGCTCTGCGCTTGTTTATTGACAGCGAGGCTGGAATTGGGCTCGATGATTGCCAGACGATAACGAGGCTCGTCGATCCCTTGTTAGATACGGAGGATTTTATCGAAGGCAATTACGTACTCGAAGTTTCCTCACCGGGTTTTGACAGGCCTTTGCGGAGACCGCAGGATTTCGAGCGGTTCATTGGAGAAGCCGTTAAGGTCAAGACGTATGTGCCGGTGAAGGGACGAAAGCGAATCAAAGGGTTCCTGAAGGCGTTTGAGAGCGGCATGATAACCATCGAGAGCGATGAAGCGGTTTACAACGTTCATCTGGAGAATCTCAAGAAGGCGAATCTGGACCGCTGAGAACGCGGGGAAGTGAGGCAATTGTGGCTGAAGCGAATTTGCAGGTGATTTTTCAGCAGCTCGAAGCCGAGAAAAGTATTGATCGGGATAAGCTGCTCGAAGCTATCCGTACGGCATTGGAAAGCGCCGCCCGTAAGAGCTTCCACCCCAAAGCGGAGATCGTTGTCGAGGCAGACCCGGCTACCCTCGCTTTTAAGGTTTTCGAGATTCGCGAGGTCGTCGAAAACGTAACCGACGATACCCGCGAGATATCGCTTGAGGAAGCCCAGACGATGAATGCGGAGGCAACCATAGGCGATCGACTGAAGGTACCCGCCGAACCAAAAGATTTCGGCCGTATTGCTGCACAAACGGCCAAACAGGTCATTATCCAAAAGCTGAAGGACGCCGAACGCGAGAATGTTTACGACGAGTTCAAGCAGCGGGAAGGGGAGATGGTGACCGGCGTCGTGAAGCGGGTAAGCCATGGCAACATTATTGTCTCGATCGGGCGCGCGGATGCGGTCCTGCCGGTTCGCGAGCAGTCTCCCCGCGAGAATTTCAAACCGGGCGACCGTATTCGAGCCTTTTTGATCGAGGTAGAGAAATCGCCCCGGGGACCCCAGGTAGTGCTTTCACGCGCCTGTCCGGAATTAGTGGGAGCCCTATTTGAATTGGAAGTTCCCGAGATTTACGACGGAACCGTTGACATCAAAGGGATAGCACGAGAAGCCGGAAACCGTACGAAGATCGCCGTTCACTCCAACGACGGTAACGTAGATCCCGTTGGGGCGTGCGTAGGTATGAAGGGTTCGCGTGTCCGGGCGGTTGTCGAGGAGCTGTGTGGCGAGAAAATCGATATCGTGCGGTGGAGTGAAGACCCGGTTGAGATGTGTACGAACGCACTGAATCCGGCCGATATACTTGATATTTCGGTTGATGAAGCCAACAACGTTATTCTGGTTGTCGTTCCGCACGACCAATTATCGCTTGCCATAGGAAAGCGAGGCCAGAATGCACGCTTGGCTTCGAAGCTGATGGAATGGAACATAGATATTAAGAGCGATGTTGAACTGACGGGAGAAGGTGCTCCCGAAAAAGAGCCGGAGAAGGCGCCCCCGGCAGAAGATTCGGAAGCCCCCGCTACGCAAGCAGCGGAATCGCAAACGGTTGAATCCACCGGCGATAACAGTGAGCCGGTGACGGCGGAAGGAGCTTCCGAGGTGGATGCGGGCGCAAGCGAAGGCGGCTCAGACACCGAAATGCGGGGAGACGGCTAATGCGATAATTCTTGCGGGTAAGCACCAAAGAAAACGATTTTTCAGGAGTTAGACTTAATGCAGACAGTAGCGAGCTTGGCCGAACGACTGGACATGACGGCGCAGGAGGCCTTGGAAAAACTGCGTTTCATGATGATGGATATCGAAGGCGTCGATAGTGTCCTGACAGACGACCAGTGCGATTTGCTTATTGATATCGACGATGATCCGGCCGTCGCGGAACGGGTGCGTCAGAAGAAGCTTGAGGACAAGGAAAAAGCGCGCAAACGGACCGAACGCCTGAAGGCTGCCGCCAAGAAAGCCGCGGCCAAGCGCAAGGCTTCCGCGGAAAAGAAGGCCGCTGCCAAGAAGAAAAAAGCAGGGGCGAAGAAAAAGGCCACGTCCAAAAAGAAGGCCGCCTCGAAGAAGAAGCCAGCGAAGAAAAAAGCCGCCGCGAAGAAAAAACCCGCTGCGAAGAAAAAACCTCCAACCAAAAAAGCGGCGAAGAAAAAGGAAACAAAGGCGGCTGGGGCAGAACATCCAAAGGCCGAGATTCTCCGGCCGGAGTCGACCGAGGCCGATGCTGCGAAGATGGCCGAGGAAGAAAAGAAACCCGCTGCCAAGGGTGCAAAAAAGAAGGCCGCAAAAGAAAAGAAAGAAGCCGGATTTGAGATCGGACGTGCCGTCGACCATGAAGAATCCGTTCAGATTATTCGTGCCGACGGCACCCGCGTCAATGAACTCGACGTTGATCTCGAGGAAGAACAAAAAGCCCGAGAGGAAGAGACCGAAGTCGAGGAGGGCATTCTCGCGGAAGCCGAGCGTCATCAGGAAGAGGAAGAGGAGCGCAAGGCCCGCGAAGCTGCCCGTTCCCAAATTAAGCCCGACCCAGCCGTCGTTGCGGAGGTGAAACGTCGTGCCGCGGAGCGGATGGCGCGTAAACGCCGTGAGCGGACTGCGCAATCTCGTACGCAGTCGCCCGCGGGGAAACGGGGTTCTACAGGTAAAACTGCCCGTAAACGGCAGAAAAAGATCGAGCGACTGCGTGCCGAAGAGGCTATGCGACGCGAGGCAGCCGCCAAGGTGCGCGAGTTTCAGGCTGCCCGGCCTACCGGCCAGACCAGGAAGCGCCGAAAGAAGCGTGGCCGGGATGATGACGCCGTGGGCGCTGCCGTTGACCAGATTTTCGAAAGGCGCGTTATCGAAGTTGATGAAGCCATGACCGTGGAAAGCCTCGCCGAGGCCCTCGATGTCCCGACCAATGACATCATTCTGCAGCTGATGGAGCACAATATCCTGGCAAATAAAAATCAGGCCCTATCCTTTGACGTGATCCGCGAGATCGCGGAGTCTTATGACTTCGAGGTGCGAAGTGCTATTCCCGGCGAAGAGGAAATTATGGCGGAGGAGCCGGACGCTCCCGAAGACCTCATTCCTCGTCCCCCTGTAGTCACCGTAATGGGCCATGTGGACCATGGTAAAACCACGCTGCTGGATTATTTGCGCCGCGCCAATGTCGCCGATGGCGAGGCCGGAGGCATCACGCAGCACATTGCGGCTTATGAGGTGGACATTGGCGACGGCGGGGTTGTGTTTCTCGATACTCCGGGCCACGCGGCCTTCACCCAGATGCGTGCCCGGGGGGCGCAGGCAACGGATGTGGTGATCCTGGTTGTGGCTGCCGACGACGGCGTTATGCCGCAGACAGTCGAGGCGATCGACCACGCCAAAGCCGCGGAAGTCCCGATCGTGGTGGCCGTGAATAAGTGCGACAAGCCGGGGGCTCAGCCGGACCGTATCCGCCAGGAACTTGTCAAGCATGACTTAGTCGATGAACAGTGGGGCGGCAAAACCATTATCCGAGATATTTCGGCGAAAACCGGTGACGGTGTCGATCAACTGATGGATATGCTTATTCTCGAAGCGGAAATGCTCGAATTGAAAGCCAATCCAAAGAAACGTGCGCGTGGCGCCGTCGTCGAGAGTGAATTGTCCAAAGGGCAGGGGCCTGTCGCATGGGTGCTGGTGCAAACCGGAACGCTGAATGTGGGCGATGTGTTTCTTGCAGGGGAGACCTACGGGCGGGTGCGCGCCATGATTAATTCACGGGGCGAGCATGTTGAGAAGGCGCCCCCGGCGACCCCCGTTCTGGTTCTCGGGTTTAACGATGTAGCCACGGCCGGCGACCAGTTTATCGTTGTCGAGGAAGAACGGATTGCGCGCGCCATTGCCGAAAAACGCAACGAACGCGCCAAATTGAAGGAAGGCGGCGCCGCGAAGCGCATCACGCTGGAAGACTTTCATGAGCGCCTTAAGGCGGGCGAGCAACAGGTACTTAACGTTGTCGTGAAAGCAGATGTGCAGGGCTCCGTGGATGTTCTCGAGAGCAGTCTGTCGAAGCTCGGAAACGAAAACGTTAAAGTCGAGTTGGTGCACAGCGGCGTGGGCGGCATTAATGAATCTGATGTGATTCTGGCAAGTGCGAGTGATGCCGTGATTATCGGCTTTCATGTTACCGCCAATGCCCGCGTGCGAAAGCTTGCCGAACAGGAAGGCGTGGATATCCGGACCTATCGCG
>JAWODE010000439.1:0-6307 GCA_046483455.1 Candidatus Hydrogenedentota bacterium
GACGAAGACACCCCGGATATCCGGAAAAACAACGAGTGTCTAGTCAATTTGATGGGGCAGCATTTTCTGAGCCGGATCCTGGATGTCTCCGAAGACCGCCTCACCATCGCGTTTCCAGGAAAAGACTATCCGGCTTCGGGTATGCATCTCGAACTCCAGTTCCATGATGAAGAAGGGTTCAACTGCTACCAGTCCCAAGTCGTGGCAGGTCCGTTGAAGCATCCGGGCGTGGTCGTAATAAAACGCCCCAAGGCAATGGACCGCCGACACCATCGTCAGCATTGCCGGGTTCCGACCGACCTCACGGTCCAAATTAAAGAACAAAGCCACGTGCGCAGATACGATGCCGCCCTGACTAACTTAAGCGGCGGGGGCGCCTTGCTCGAGACGGACGCCCCGGTCGATTTCAATAGCTCGATTGAAATAACCCTTTCTGTTCCACGGGATAAAACCCGCACAATTCAGGGACACGTCATACACGTGGACCGGCCAAAAGCACCGCACGACAATGGCCGCTCGACAGTGGGCGTTCGTTTTGTACATCTTGACTCCGAAACGGCTAAGGCAATCACGGATTATGTCTGGCAACGTCTTCGCGAATTGTACCCGGGAGAATAGCGCCGGTTTCTCGGGGAGGGAAAACAAAGCCTTCGGGCTGAACTCGCCGCTGTAGATTATCCATGTTTCGTCAACTGACATACGAAGCATCTATGGCCGGGAGCGTCAAGAGTTTACCCTGGGTTTTCGGCCTTGTGTTTGCCCTCGCGGCGTGCTGCGCAATGGCCGCGGCCGACGTGATCCGGGTTCCCCTCGAGGAGGGGGTGTTCGGGTCAGCGCGTAATGGGCGTTTATTGCTTTTGGAGTACAACCGAAGCATGGGCCCGGAGCTCAAGACGTTTGCTTCGAAGTATTTGGCTGACCCGGACGGTTGGAGGATGTATAAGTCCGTCTCGGGAGCAGTGGCGGTACCGTTCGACGAACTGAATCCGGCCACGCAACGCACCGTCCTTCTGGCGGTGTTTAAGTACGATGTCGTAACCGAACGCGGGTGGACCCATTACGTGCTTCATGAAGGGGGAACAGGGCAGGAAACACTCTGGACGTTGTGCACGTGGCTTACCGGCAAAGGCGGTTCGTATAAAGAAGTCATGGCGGTCAATCATCTTGACTCGGACAAACTGCGCCGGGGCCAAAGCCTGTTCTTTCCCGAACACCTGTTGCGCGATGTCATGAAGAAACCCACGGGCGAACGGCCCACCCCGCCTGAGTCCCTTGCAGCGCCGCCCCTGGTGCCCGCCACTGAACCGGACGATGAGCCATTGCATGCGCTGACTATGTCCCCCGCGCCGGGTAGCAGGGACCTCGAATACGGAAAGGATGACGACGGAAGCTTCGCCGTATACCGCCTCAAACAGGGTGAAGCCCTCTACACCGACGTGGTCGCCCGTTTTACCGATGTCGATGTAATGCAAGCGGCCGCGGCAACCATTCTGGCATCGTGCCGAAAGGTCATGAAACGTAGCGGCATCCCAGACGAACACGCCATTCCGGTGGGGACGGAAATCAAGATTCCGCTCGAGATGCTGTCGCCCCAGTACATGCCGGAAGGCTCAGCCGCGCGCGAAGAATACCAGGCGATGATGCGTGAAGCACAACGGCTGCGCGGCACGGTGCGCAGCAAAGACCTCGCCGGGGTAGCGGTGATTCTGGACCCCGGCCACGGGGGACGCGATCATGGGGCGTGGACTACCAACGCCCGGTTCAGTCTCTACGAAGACGAACTCAACTATGACATCGCGTGTCGGATCAAAGAGATTCTCGAATCGTCGACCCAAGCGCGCGTCTATATGACCGTTATGGACCTCTCCCAAGGCTTCAGGCCGACAAACCAGCGGCGGTTCAGTCACGACAAGGACGAAATACTCCTGACGACGCCCCGGCACCGCAACCTTGATGGAGACAAAGTGTCGCTGAACCTGCGCTGGTATCTGGCTAATTCGATCTACCGGCACGAAGTCGCACAGGGCATAGACCCTAAGAAGGTTGTGTTCGCGAGCATACATTGCGACAATCTGCATCCGAGTTTGCGGGGCGCCATGATCTACGTGCCGGGGGCGGCCGGACGCCGAGACAAGGAAGCCCCGGCGCTCAGGCTCGCCAGTTACAACAAGTACAAGGAAGTCGGAGAACAGAATTACGCCAGCTCGACGGCCGCGGAACGACGCCGGGACGAAGCCCTTTCACGCAATTTCGCTATGGTGCTCATGGACGAACTCGGGAAGAAACGCATCAAGCGCCACGACCGTAGCGCCCCCATCCGGGCGCAGATACGCCGCAACAGCATAACCTTCGTGCCCGCCGTGCTGCGCAACACCATGGTGCCCACCAAAATCCTCATTGAAACCGCCAACATGGCCAATGCGGTGGACTGCACCCGCCTGGAGAATCCTGAATGGCGGCAGTGGGTTGCCGAAGCCTTCGTCAACGCCTTGAAGGCCCACTTCGACGGAGGATAGAGCGAGTCTTTTCTTCCGACGCCCATCGAATGGCACTCAATCGCGCAAAAGCTACTCCGCAGGGCCAAGAATAACGTAAGTGCGGGGCCGGTCTTCCCTGGCTTTGAAGGACCCCGCAGCGGGGTCGAACTTTTGGTTCTCGAGGCGAGTCCAGCCGCTATCGGGTTCGAACGCGTATAGGGCAAGAGAGTTCATCGCGAGCCCATCAGGCAGGCTTTCCTCCGGCTGCAGCGTCATCTCGATGCGTACGTCAACATCTTCTTCGGACAATGATAAGGCGACAATTCCCCCGTATGCGCGCAAATCTTCCGGGAACGGCGCAGGGGGCTCGGTCAAGACTTTGGTAAAAGCGCCTATGGATTCCTCGGCTTCAACGGTGAATTCCGCACGCGCCCCATCCGCCGCAAGCTCGACCGAGGGGCCCCAGGCGAGTGTAGGTTTTTGAGAGGTTGGCGGGGTAGGTGCTCCACTGGGCTCTCGCGCCTCGACTTCCTCTTCGGGGGGCGTTTTCCTCGGAGCAGGCGCGGCTTCGGTGGGTGCAGATTCCGCCGTTTCCGACACTACCGAAACCGCCCTTGGCGTCTCGGACACGGTGGGTTCCGCTTCCACGGTGCCGCCCGTCGCCAACACCGCATAGACGCCGGGACGGGTATCCGAGCCTGTCATCGCGTTTGCTTGTTCGTCGAAGCGCTGGCCCGAAAGCTTTTGCCATCCGCTCTCGTCCCGATGAACGTATAGTTCGAGCGTTTGGGGGCGATCCGCGAACGCAGACGGAACCCCAAGCGCGAGTTCAAACGCTGCCGGGATCGCGGGATCGGAGCAATGCAGCTCAACAAATGGCGTAACGGGTTCAAACCCGTCCGGTAGAGGCCCCGGCGCCGTGTCGGATACCGTCGCATACGTACCGAGGGCTTCCTCAGCGCGCACACGCACAGCGCCTGCATCGCCCGGCAAGGCTATCTGCGAGTTTTTGCCCCAAGCCAGGCCCGAGCGAACGGCGCCTTCCGGAGTGGAAACATCGGCCGTGCGCGCGGGTGAGGGAGGCGCCGGGACCGGCCTAGGTGTTTCAGGCTCGGCGGCTTCAACTTCCCTCTCGCTGACCTTGGAAGGTCTTTCTGCTGAACGTTCGATCGGCTCGGGAATTGGTTCCTCCGGGGGTTCCGACTCGAGGCGCAACTCTTCAGCCACTTCTAGCGGCGTCGGCTCTTCGGGCACATCGTCAACAGCGGGAGATTCCTCAGCCAGAACCGGCGCTTGAGCCCATAACACGGCCGGCCCGAGAACAGCGCAGGTGGGGGTGCCTTCAAAACGCGCGCGAATAATGCGCGTTTCAACGTCGACCGATTGGTCGGGCGCGGGAAACCATCCGTGGTCCGAATCAAGCACATACACAGCAAGTTGATCGAGGCCCCCTTCCTCGACAACAGACGAAGGAATGTAGATCGCCGCATCCACACTGCCAAGTCCAGAAAGCCCCTCCACTATCGGGGTTACGAACACCGTGTAGGGAACGGTGCCATCCGGTAACGGGGCCGGCGAGTCGGCAGCGGTATCGAGATGTACCGACACAGGCCGGGGAGCATAAATTTCAAACACCGCTTGCATTCCCACAGGACGAAGCGTTGCCCGGCTACCGAAGGCACTCTCCGCATAGCGCTGCACATCCTTATCGAGAAAGTAGTTGACTTTGAAACGCCGCTCGGCAAAGAGGTCGAGCTGGTCAGCAAAGTGCTCCGAGCCCGGGTCATCGGATACCCCGCCAGGGCTTACACTGACCGATTCCGGCACTTCGCCGAATTGCACCGCCATCGCGTAAGCGTACCCGTACCCGGCCAGCAATTTGCGCCGTGCGGCACCGTAGCCCCCTGTGACCATAATCGGTTCACCGGCCAATCCCCCCGGAATGGCTTCTTCATAATTGCCTTTTCGTAACCGATGCACGTCGCCCCACGGTACTTCGATCGCGTCGTGGAGATTGCGCATCTCGCGGGCAGCGTTCGAGGCCGCCTCGAGGGCAATCTCTTGCACCCGCGGCGCCGCGCTCATGAATTCCTCGTAAAGCATCGCATCGGGCACATCAGGTCCCGCCAATTGGCGGTAAGCCGTCCACCAGGCATTGAAAAACGTCATGCCTGGACTATTGGTCTCAGCCACGAAATTCCAAGAGCCCAACACATCGAGACCGTGTCGCGTATCAGGATGCGCGGACTGGAAGAAATCTTCGCGGTCATTGGCCCATTCCAGCAACTGTGGCACCGCAACGGTTGCAAACGGCACAAGCACATCGTAGACCATGGCCTGAGCCTCCTGAAAACTCCGCTTTCCCATGCTGAGCAGGTGGCGCACGCGCTGCGCGCGAAACGTGTCCCGATCCCCGGCAAGCCATGGGGGCACGGTAGCCGCGTCCATGCCGGAATCCCCCGTAACCGCCCACGGCGGCGTCCCGCATGCCTGAAGGTATCCTGAAGAAGGATTGACAAGCCCCGGTAAAGCGTCTAATGGCAGCAGGTCTCCCCACGCATAACGGAAATCGTTTGCCGGGATTGGTTCCTCCCAGGCATGGTATCCGTCAATGCCCAGAACGTCATTGAGAGCCTCATCGCTGCTTTCCGGTATCTTCCCCACGCGCATCCCGGAGGGAAGTGATTTATCCCCCACCTTTGCATTGTAGAGATAGAACAGATTGCCTTCCCGATCCGCGTAAACGATGTGGAAACAAGGCAATTGCCGCATGGCCAAGGCGCTTCGGAATTCGCCGAGATTCCGGGACGCCGCCATGCCCACCAACTGCTCGAGTGTGCCGAAATCGCCGTACCCGCCCACGAAAAACGAGCATGGTTTCCCTTCCAGCTCGCCCACAAGCGGCCCCCGCGAGGTAGGGCGAAAAGACACACTGCGGGACCGCATCCCGCTTGGTGTGTTAACGAAGTACGTGCGCGACTCGAGAAGCTCCCGGCTGATAAGCAACCGATCGAGGAGCGTCTCGAGCTGCATTTTGTTGGGGTCGCCCGGGGGCAGCTTAACCCCGCCCTCGGGTTGAATATAGATGTCCCCAAAATCGGGGTAGTTGGGCGTAAGGGCCCAGCCGAGAACGTCGTTGTGCCCTTGCAGGATAACCGGCAAGCCGCATAGGGTCGCCCCCGCCACGTTCATACGCGGACCCTGCAGATGGGCTTCATACCATTGGAATGGACCGTTATAGTATCCGTGAGGATTAATCACCAGTACGGGAGCGCCGGACTTGGTTCGGGGAGGACCCAGCGCCCATGCATTGCCCGAAAAAGCCGGGGCCCGTCGATGAAACACCTCCGGAAGGTCGAATGGCGCGAAACTCATCAGGTAACAGTGCATCAGGGCCAACACATCCGCGGGGCGCGCCCCATCGGCCCATTCCGGCGTCCGCGCGGGATGGTCCGCAATCCAGGCATTAACGCCCAAGGCAAATCCCTCGCAAAGGTCCCGGGTTAGAGGCGGGGCATTTTGAAGCGCTTGTACCGCAAGGTCCCCGTGACCCATCTTAAGCGCAAAGGCGTCCGAGTCCGCATAATCAGGTCCAAAGACTGCCGCCGCACGACCGGTCGCAATGCGGTAAGCCCGCATCAACGTCTCAAGACGGTCCTCCGCCTGGGCATACCCGAACGCAAATGCCAACGCGCGCGGGGTATCGGCATAGACATGCGGTACGCCCGCATCACCGTCTCAAGACGGTCCTCCGCCTGGGCATAGCCGAACGCAAAAGCCAACGCGCGCGGGGTGTCGGCATAGACATGCGGCACGCCCCAGCTATCGCG
>JAWODE010000442.1:0-4066 GCA_046483455.1 Candidatus Hydrogenedentota bacterium
CCTGCCTGAAATGCAACGTGAAGAAGGGGAACCGCACCCCGGAAGAGGCTCGGATGCCCTTGCTTCGCCGCCCCCGCAAACCGGCTTGGTTCCCCCATGTAGGAACCCGGTTGCCGGAAGATCTGCTGGAAATCTGGGGACGTTTCATCGAAGTCCCGGCATAGGCCGGCGGCAGCAATGTCAGCTATGGAAAACCCGTCATTTGCGGAGATCGTCCTCCCGCTGCCGGTTGATTCGGCGTTCACATACAAAGTCCCGCCCTCACTCCAAAAACGCATCAAACCCGGGATGCGGGCGGTGGTACCGGTACGAAAGCGCATCGAGACAGGTTACATTGTAGGGCTCTCGCACACGACCGAAATCGAAAAACTGCGGACGATCATCGACCTTCCGGACCCGGAACCAGTGTTTTCGCGAGAAATGCTCGATTTATGCCGCTGGATTGCGGACTACTACTGTTGTTCTTGGGGCGAGGCTCTGCATTGCGCCGTCCCGGCGGGCATTCATGTCCGGTCGAAACTGCGTTACACGCTCCAGTTGGATCGCCTGGGACCAGGACGCTTCACCGACCGTCAGCGCAAGGTGATTGCCGAGTTACACAGCCGAGGGCCGCTGATGGAAGGGCAATTGGCAGCCGCCGTAGGACGCGGTGCACTCAGCAACACCCTCCAGTCGCTCGTACGGCGCGGCATTCTCCTCGCGGAACCGGTAACGGTCGACCCAAGCGTGTCATCCTTGTCGGAAACCTATGTGCGTCTCATTGAAGAGAACATCCCGGATACTGAACAGCTGGCGGCGTTGCAACGGCGCGCGCCGAAGCAGGCGGCGGTCTATCTTGATCTGCTCTACGGGAACCCGGAACGTCCTGCGACGTCCTTGTACGAGAAACATGGCATCAACGCAGCAATTCTGAAAGCCCTCGAGGGGAAAGGCCTCATTAAGCGCACGCAACGCGAGTATTACCGTACGCCGGATATCAACAATGACGGCTCCGGGGGACTCAAGCACGTGTTGAATGCCGAGCAGGAAACGGCATTTCGCGCGATTACCCAGTGTATGGACGAGAAACGCTTCCAGACGTTCCTGCTGCGAGGGATCACGGGTTCGGGCAAAACCGAGGTGTACCTTCAGGCAATCGAACACGCCCTCGCCATGGGCCTCGACGCCATCATCCTTGTACCGGAAATTTCACTCACCCCCCAAACGGTCGGCCGGTTCAAAGCGCGGTTCCAAACCAATATTGCCGTCCTGCACAGCGGGTTGGGCGCGGGTGAGCGCTACGACGAATGGCGCCGTGCGCAACGCGGGGAGGTTCGCATTGTGGTCGGCGCGCGTTCGGCCATCTTCGCGCCACTCCCCAACCTGGGAATGATCGTGGTGGACGAGGAACACGACCACTCGTACAAACAGGGCGAGACACCGCGCTATCACGCCCGCGACGTGGCCATCATGCGCGCCAAGATGAACGATGCCGTATGCGTACTGGGTTCCGCGACGCCCTCGATCGAGTCCTTCTACAACAGCGAAACCGGCAAATCGCTGCGCCTCGAACTCGAGCGGCGCGCCACCAATGCCGCTCTGCCCGACGTGCGTATCATCGATATGCGGGGAGCGGTCCGTGAGCAGGGCGGGCAGGTTTTCATGTCTGATGCATTAGAGGAGGCGGTTACGGAGCGTATCGAGCGGGGCGAGCAGGTCCTGCTGTTGCTGAACCGCCGGGGCTTCGCGCCCTTTGTGCTGTGTCCCCAATGCGGGTGGGTGGCTGAATGTCCTGATTGCCAAGTGACAATGACCTATCACGCCAAGGGAGGCTATCTAAGCTGTCATTATTGCAACAAGCGGCGCACCGTGCCTCAAGTTTGCGATGCGTGCTACTTTAATCCGTTGTTGTATCTTGGCGTGGGCACACAACGCGTCGAAGACTTGCTCCAGCGCACGTTTCCCAAAGCCCGCATCGAGCGCATGGATGCTGACACCACTTCTGGTAAAGGCGGGCACGCCAAGATTCTCGGACGCCTCGCTGTCGGCGAGATCGATATCCTCGTGGGTACGCAAATGATCGCCAAAGGCCACGATTACCCGGGCGTGACCCTCGTTGGCGTACTGAATGCGGATACCGGACTCGGCATGCCTGATTTCCGCGCCGCTGAGACGACCTTCCAGTTGCTCACCCAGGTCGCGGGACGCGCCGGACGCGGCGATAAGCCCGGACAAGTCATCATCCAGACGTATCGGCCGAAGCATTACGCGGTCTTGAGCGCCGCCAAACACGATTATACCGCCTTCTATGAACGCGAGATTCGAGAACGCGAAAGCGGCGGCTATCCCCCATACCGGCGACTCGCCAACTTCGCCATCGAATGCCAGGACCCCCGCGGCGCGGAACGTGCCGTGGCCGCCTTACACCGTCTTACGCGCCAGCAAATCGAGTCTCTCGGCTTCCGCGGCATGGAAACCCTCGGACCCGCCCCAGCCACCGTGCGCCGCGTTAAGAAGAAATACCGGTGGAACCTCGGTGTGCTGTCCGTAAGCCCCAAACGCCTCAACCGCCTCGTGCGCGCCACCCGCGATGCATTCCACAACGAAAACCCCGTCCCCAGCGCGCAACTAAAGGTGGATTTGGACCCGTACGGGGTATATTGAGGCGGAAGAAGAACAAGGAGACCTTCGGTCGCAAGAGCCGCGCGGTCTGCAGACCGTGCCGCGCCAAGAGCGCGAAGACTGTTACCTATGTGCTTAGACTATTCTGTCACCCATATGACTGGGTCGTGCCCTTGAGCGGGGACCCCGAAAAGGGGTCCAATTTGAGTAGCCACGGGCGCCAGCCCGTGGATCACGGTCGCACCCAAAACCCCACGACCCCGAAGGGGTCGAACAGCACTCAACGCAGGTACTTCTCGTCAAAGTCGACACCGGCATCCTTCAACAACACCCGCAATTCGTCCTTGAACGAAAGCGTGTGGTGATGCTGCTCCTGGCCCTTGATGTAATCGATCAATCGGCTCTTTTCCGCGAAGGAGTGGGTGAACGCGGCGTAACCACTCTGCCATCCCGGAAATCGAACTCTCCCGCGTTCACTTCGCAGCCATTTCGTCGATGCCACCTTCATATCCTTGATCAGGTCGGATAGCTTTACATCCTGATGCAAGCTGATCAGCATGTGCATGTGGTCATCGACCGCATTGATCCGGAAAAGGTGGCATTTGTGTTCTTTGAGGACTCCCCAGACATAGCGAAACACGTCTTCGCGGATCTCCGGCGTCAGCGAAAGGCGGCGCTCCTTGGTCGAGTAGACAATGTGATAGAAAATCTGTGTGTACGTTGCCATGACAGTTCAACCCCTTCGGGGTTGTTGCCGTTAGTATATCAAATCCACGGGCTATCGCCCGCGGCTACTCAAATTGGACCCCTGACGGGGTCCTCGCTCACACAGCCACTTCAGCTTCATGGCATCTTGACGAAAGTAATCGCTCCGTCTTCCAGTTTGGCGTACCCCCTGTTGGCCGGAGTCTCAAACATGACCTTGTCCCCACCCGCATCATCAAGGTCCTCGAGGTAGTATCGGAATGTTCCCCATAGACTCGGCCGTGCCGACGCGATGGCGTCTGTGATGTCTTCGTCCCAGTACAGCGCCTTGTCGTCTTCGATACGGAAGAAATGGTCAGGATCGGTCTTAAGCATGGCCTGTGCCTGGGACCACTCCGCACGTGCCACGTGCTCGGTGAACATGCGGAAGACCCGGCAAGACTGTCTTGCCTCACGTAGGGGACTCTCCACCCTCACGCCAACTGCGATCAGAGCAATGCTCAGCACGATAAGGACTGCAATGAGAATCCGTTTCTTCATTCCGACATCCCGCTCGCCCCGGCAGCCCCCTGCCCGCATTTCTCCGCCTCCCTACCTTGTTTCCCTTGCATACTCGCACATCGCCCGCAAATTCTCGTGGGGGGTATCGCGGGTGACTTCGCAACCGGCGCCGACGATGAATCGGGGCCCGGCTTCCTCGTGGCATTGGGCGATGGCCGCGCGGACGCTCTCGGGCGTGTCGTCGCGCAGGCAGCGTACG
>JAWODE010000484.1:0-4437 GCA_046483455.1 Candidatus Hydrogenedentota bacterium
ACGGGCTTTGCCGCACGTGCGCGGGTGATCATCTACAACACGGATTTGGTACAAGAGCCGCCGGCATCGATCATGGATTATCTGGACCCGAAGTGGAAAGGGAAGGCGGCCATTGCAAAACCATTGTTCGGAACCACCGCAACCCATGCCGCGGCACTGTTCACCCTGTGGGGCGAGGAAAAGGCGCAGACGTTCTTTACGGACTTGTTGGCGAACGACGTGGCGGTGCTGGCGGGCAACGCGACCGTGCGCGACATGGTCGCCAGTGGGGCGTATGCGTGGGGCTTGACCGATACTGATGATGCAAACGGCGCGATCGAAGACGGACTGCCCGCTAAATGGATCTTTCCCGACCAGGAAGAAGGAGGGTTAGGCACCCTGGTCATCCCCAACACAGTGGCTTTGGTAAAGAACGCGCCGCATCCCGAAGCCGCGAAAGCATTGATCGACTACCTGCTGAGCCCGGAGGTCGAGAAGGCGTTGTCCGAGTTGCGCGGGATGCAAATACCGCTGAACCCGGAGGTGGACGCGCCGGAAAATGTGCCAAATCTCTCCGAGATCCGTACCATGGAAGTGGATTTCGAGAATGTAGCATCGAAGATGGAATCTACGGCCGTATTCATTCGCAAGGAATTTCTGAAGTAATGCCAAATCGCCTCATGTCCCGCAGGATTTTTGTGGGAATAACACTGTTGGTGTTCTTCGTGATATGCCTGGCGCCTCTCGGGGCGCTGGCCTGGGATGCGGTGCACACCAGTGAGGGATTCAGCCTTTCCGCCTATGGACAGGTGCTTACCGAACACCGGCAGTGGGTATTGCTTGGGAACAGCCTTCTGATAAGTTTCGGGACGGCGCTTGGGGCCCTTATTCTGGGGGCGGGCGCGGCACTGGCCTTGGAGTATTGCCCTCGTTTCCTTCGGGGCTTCCTCGGAATTTTGCTTTGCGTGCCGTTCCTGATTCCGCCGTACGTGTTTGCCGTAGCCTGGATTGATGCGATGATGCGACTGGGGTTGCTGACGCCTCAATTCGTCGCCGAGACCGTGATCTCACACTCGTTTGGCATCCCGAGTGTGATTGCCATCACGACGCTGTCGTATTTCCCCATCGTGCTGATATTTACGAGGCTTGCGCTACGGCGTTTCGACCGCCGGATGCTCGAGTCGGCCCGGTTGGTAGCCGACCCGTTGCAGACCTTTTTCGCGGTGCGCGCACCGTTATGCGCGCCTTGGGTGTTTACGGGAGTCGGTTTCGTGTTTCTGCTGACTTTAACGGGGTTTTCGGTACCGGCGTTGTTTCAAGTGAATGTATATCCGGTCGAAATCTTCACGGAGTTAAGCGCGTTTCATGAGGTGGGCAGGGCGGTGGCCCACATGTTGCCGCTGCTTGTAACCGGGGGGCTTGTGCTATGGGCCTGGGAAGCGTGGGCGCATCCTCGCCAAAAATGGTTGATTCCTCCGGACCGGTTTGTTGGGAGAATGCCCGCCGGCTGGAAACAAGCAGGCTTCGCCACGGGATGCTGCCTGACCATCCTTGCGCTGGCTTTAGCCGTACCTCTAACCTTTCTCGCAATTCGAGCCGGCAGCGTTGCCCAACTCCAGAGCGCATGGGAAACGGCGCGGACGGAAATCCGAACAAGCCTGCTCTTGTCGGCTTTGGCGGCAACACTTCTCACTGCTCTTGGGTTCGCCATGGCCTATAGCGCGAGTGCAGGTGTAAAGGGTTCTCGCGTATTTGCATTGAGCGTGGCTCCTTTTCTCATTACGGGACCGCTTCTGGGAACGGGACTTATCGCGCTGTGGAATCACGCGGGCCCAGCATTGGTTGTGTTCGAGACGATCCTTGTGCTTGTGTTAGCGTGTGGCGCAAAATACCTTTACTTTGCTTATCAGGGGGAGAAAATCGCCTTGGAGGAATTGCATCCGCGGCCATTGGAGGCCGCCAAAGTGTACAATGCCGGTTGGGTTCGCCGGGCAACCGGGGTCGCAGCGCCTTTGACGGCGCCTGCCCTTGCGGCGGTCTGGGGCGTGGCGTTTCTTTTTTCCCTGCGGGAACTGGACGCCGCTGTGATGGTGGCTCCGCCCGGCATCACGCCGCTGTCCATTCGAATTCACTCGCTTATGCACTATGGTCCAGGTTCAGCGGTAGCTTCGCTGTGTCTGGTCATGGTGGGATTACTGTTGGCCGCGGCTTGCGGCGCCGCGGTGCTGTATTTTGGTTGCAGGCGGATATTTCATGCCTATCATTAAATTTTTAAATGTATCGAAGAGTTACCATGACACGCCGGTCCTGCGGGGTATAACCGCGACTGTGCCGCCGGGGGAAGGGCTGTGCCTGTTCGGGCCGGTCGGTGTGGGGAAAACAACGCTCCTCCGACTGCTGGCAGGTTTGGAAAAACCGGACGAAGGCGCCATAACCGTTGACGATGTGCCGGCAACGGCGGAAGACCTGAACACACGCGGGATCGGGATGGTGTTTCAGGATTTTGCCCTATGGCCGCATATGTCGGTCGAGAAACACCTTCATTTCGTGTTGCGGGCCCAAGAGGTGCCGCGTGAACAACGGCGTGACCGAATCGAACGTATGTTGACGTTAAGCGGTCTGGTGGAAAAGCGCCGCGCGAAACCGGCCTCGCTGTCGGGGGGGCAGCAACAACGTCTAGGCCTGGCGCGAGCCTTAATTGCGCAGCCGCGTCTGCTGCTTCTCGATGAGCCTTTTGCGCATCTTGATGAAGCGACCCGACAGCACTTCACCGAGGAGATCGTGAGGCGCCGCGCGGCCGAACATATCAGTGTGGTGATTGCTACGCATCAGCGCGACGAAGCGTTGCCTATGGTGGATAAAGTCATGCACATGGGGGAGGGCACGCACGAAATTCAGGCAGTCCGGCCGGTTTTCTGACCAAACCGGGGAATTCGTGCACAAAACGCTTCATTTTGCAGTGGATCTGAAGTAGTATGTGTGTCCCCTTCAGCATACGGCGGGCCTCTGTGTATGACTGTACGCGAACGGGAAGGAGTCCTTTTCATGACACCGATTAAGCGGGCTATAATCAGTTGTCACGATAAGTCCGGTTTGGTGGAACTGGCGCAGTTGCTTAACGAGCTTGGCGTAGAGATCATCAGCACCGCCGGGACGCTGCACATTCTCGAAAAGGCGGGAATTCACGCGATAAACATGGCGGATTACACGGGCGTGGAAGAAATGATGGACGGGAGAGTCAAGTCGCTCCACGCCAAGATACACGCCGGTTTGCTGGGGATTCGCGACAACAAGTTGCATGTAGAACAGCTTCGGGCGTATGGCTATGAATGGATTGACCTTGTGGTGGCGAACCTGCAGCCGATCAATCCGCTCATGGCGCAACCGGGCATTACGCCCGAGGAAATCATCGAGCAAATAGACATTGGGGGCGTCTCGATGATTTGGTCGGCAGCCAAGAATTTCCGTTATGTTGGCGTCGTGGTAAATCCCGGGCGGTATACAGGGGTCATGCACGAGTTACGGGCTCATGGCGGGGCGCTAACGTTCGAAACACGCCACCGCCTCGCCCGCGAGGCATTTGCCTGTATCGCGCAGTACGACCAAGTGATAGCCGACTACCTGAAAAACGCAGAATTGAAATGGGAGCAAGAATAACGTGGGTAGGAGGAGTTTGAGGTGAAGGTACTTGTAGTCGGGAGCGGGGGACGTGAACATGCCCTGACATGGAAAATCGCCCAAAGCCCGTTGGTTGAGGAAGTTATCGCTGCTCCGGGCAATCCCGGCATGGCTGGTCTGGGCCGCTGCGTCAACGTCGGCGTCAATGACTTCGATACGCTGGCGAGTTTGGCAAAAAATGAAAAAGTGGACCTTGTGGTGGTCGGTCCCGAGGCGCCATTGGCTGGAGGGCTGGTTGATCATCTGGCTGCGGAAGGCATCAAGACCTTCGGCCCGACAGCCGCCGGAGCCCGACTGGAAGCAAGCAAGAGCTTCGCCAAGAATATTATGAGACGGGTTGGAATTCCCACTGCGGAATCGGCGGAATTCACCGATCCGACGGCGGCCATGGATTACGTTCGGCAGAAAGGTGCTCCTGTGGTCATCAAGGCCGATGGGTTGGCGGCCGGCAAAGGGGTGACCGTAGCTCATGATGCCGATACCGCGCTTGGCGCTGTTCAGGCAGCGATGAAAGACAAGGCCTTCGGCGATGCCGGTAACCGAGTGCTCATCGAGGAATGTCTGTTTGGCGAAGAGGCTTCGATCTTGGCTTTTTCGGATGGAAAAACAGTACTTCCCATGGCGTCTAGCCAGGACCATAAGCCGGTTTACGACAACGACGAGGGACCGAATACAGGGGGCATGGGGGCCTATTCGCCCGCGCCCGTGGTTTCGGAAAGCCTATTCGAGAACATCCGGAAAATAATCCTTGAGCCGTGTGTGCAGGGTATGGCGGAGGCG
>JAWODE010000645.1:0-8692 GCA_046483455.1 Candidatus Hydrogenedentota bacterium
TCGGTATTGCGGGACGCATACCTCATCCGACTACGCGGGCCTGCGCGTGGTCGGATGAGGTATGCGTCCCGCAATACCGAAGGTATGCGTCCCGCAATACCGAAGGTATGCGTCCCGCAATACCGAAGGTATGCGTCTTCCCTGCAACGGTGAAGCCGTGCGTCTTCCCCGCAATACCGAAGCCGTCCCTCTTACCACGCCAGCCCGCGTCGACAGACGTTGACTCCGGACGCGGCAGTTCGATTACGGCCGCGCTGTGTTCGTCCGTGTTTGTCCGTGTCCGTCCGTGTGGCTCGACCTCGCAGATCCCTCCGGTGTGAAACCGACACCCCCGCCGGTCACTATTAAAAGGAACGCGGACATACCCGTCCACGGTGGTCTCAAGAACGGGGCGAGAGCCACTCCAGCCCACCCCTAAGAAGCAAACGCAATGAGATAGAATAAACCGTCGTCATAGGGGATGGTCGCCTACATTGGGAAAGGCAAGGGCCAAAAAAGAGGGTCATTTTATAGTCTGCCCTTGAATCAATTACTATATGACAAATCGGCCAAGCCTCGAACTCAAATGGAGAACCATCCGTGGACACGATCGAGAGATACAAAGAGCTCAGAGAAGCACACAAGTCATTGAACACGAAATTGCTCGACAGTTTGCCGGTTGGCTCAAAAGGCGGCTCGCTATTCCGCACTGCCGCACGCGAACTCGGGTACCAGGTAAAAGAGGGTACCATCGTTTTTTCGAGCGAAGGCGCGGTAGACCGTCTTTATGAATTCCTGCTCTACGAACCCCGTAAGAGCGGGAAATCGGTGGCTGAAAAGTTCCTCGAGACAGAACACGACCTGACCCCGGATGAAGAAATGATACTCCAAAAGGCGGTGCAAACCGAGCCTTCCCTGTTTCGCCTTGTGGAAGTGAATAAACAAGCGGCTCAAGTCCGTCTTAGCGACATCCTTTCGGATCGGCCGGAAGTTCTGATCACCGACATCAACATGAGTACGACGGGAAGACGCGGATACCTCCTTTTTGCCCGCATCCTTGAAACACCCAATGTTACGTTCTCTTCAGGAACCGCCATGGTATTTCCCCCGGAAGACGAACCACTACTACTAAAAAAATACCACCGGCTGCGCAGAGTGAAGAACCCTTTTCTTCGATCCCGAAAGCGTTTCGCCCTCTTTACCGCAATGCAAGAACGATCCGGGATTAATATAATCTACGCGTAGATTCCGCCACGGCGTCCAAACGTGTCAAGCCACATGCGCAGCCAACTACTAATGATATATCTCCCGGGAGGAATTAGGAGCCACACAATAACTTGCGCCCACGCCCCCACTTCGAAGTATTGTACAGTCAGAAACAGCCCGCGATGACCGCCCGTATTGGGCGCTAAACAGGAGGGGACCCATGGCAACCGCACAGCAAACAGGCAATTCCATGGACCAATACACAACCTATTTTGGCGATTTACACAACCACAACCAAGTGGGGTACGCGCAGGGGACCCTCCGCCGCACCTTCGAGATCGCACGCAATCACCTCGATTTCTTCGCGTTCACGCCGCATGCCTACTGGCCGGATATCGCCACCTACGACCGGGACATCCAGTACAAGTGGATCAACGGATTCCACGTGGCCAAAGCACGGTGGGAGGAAGTAGTAAAACTCGCGCGCGAGTTCGACGACCCCGGCACCTTCACGACGATTCTGGCCTACGAACGCCACAGCACCGCCGAGGGGGACTACCACGTTCTATATCCCGATCTCGAGGCCGAGTACGCACTCATCGAGGAACTCAAAGAACTGCAACAATTCGCGCGGCAACGTGGCTGTATCCTCGTACCGCACCATCCCTCGAACCGGCTCGGCCACCGGGGCATCGACATCACGAAACTCGACCCGAACGTGTCGCCGGTCATGGAAATCCATTCCGAGTGGGGCTGCGCCGAACATGACCGCGCGCCGCACCGCTACAAGCGCCATACCGAGGGCGGACGCTGGACTCGCAACACGTTTCAGTACTACCTGAGCCAGGGCCACCGTCTCGGGGCCATCGCCAGCACCGACGACCACCTCGGCTATCCGGGGGCCTACCGCGAAGGCCTCGCCGCCATCAAGGCCACCGAACTCACGCGCCCGGCCCTGTTCGAAGCCCTCCGCGCCCGGCGCACCTACGCCGTCACGGGCGATCGCATCGAGCTCGATTTCCTCCTCAACGGCCGGCCCATGGGCAGCGAACTGCCGTACACCCCCGCGCGGCACCTGCAGGTGCGGGTCCGCGGATGGGACGTCATCGACCGGGTCGAAGTCGTCAAAAACGGCCGGGTCATTCACCGCGATTTCCCCGTCGACCGCCAACCGGGCTCCAAGAGCTGGAAGGACCCGGTCATTGTGCGCTTCGAATACGGCTGGGGACCCTGGCCCGCATTGGGCTGGGGCGGGACAGCCGACTGGGATTTCGAGATGCGCGTGAACGGCGGCCGCATCGAAGCCCTCCAACCTTGTTTTGTCACCGGCCCCCTAGACGAATCCCGCCGCGACCGCATCGTCAGCCGGACCGACGACGCCGTGCATGTCCAATCGTTCACGGCCCTCAAGCAACAGGTCGACGACTATTCGCAAAAGGCCATTGCGTTACGAGTCCGGGCGAATCCCGACGCACCCGTGACCATCGCCTGCACCAAACCAACGGAATGCTCGCTCACCTGCAGCCTTGCCGAACTCGCGGAAAGCAACGAGATGCTGTTCACACGGCCCTTCCCCTGGGAATCGGCTGTGCTGCAACGCGTCGTGTTCCGCGAGAACTGGGAAACCGCCTTCCATGTCGAGGACGAAGGCGACGGCGCCCAGACCGACTGGTACTACATCCGCGTCTTCCAGACCAACGGCGAACTCGCATGGTCGAGCCCGATTTGGGTGGAGGAGCGGGAGGCGTGAAAGCATAGGTAGACGGAGGTGCTCATATGTGGCGTGTAATCATGGTGGTGCTCTTGTGTGCGGGATTGATGAACATGGCCGAAGCGCGGGAGTTTCATGTCAGCCCGAGCGGGGACGATGGGAACGATGCCTCGGCGTCGAGCCCGCTGAAAACCATCTCTGCGGCGGCGGAATTGGCGCAACCGGGCGACGTGGTCACGGTGCATAAGGGGGTGTATCGCGAACGCATCACGCCGCCGCGGGGCGGAGAATCCGACGCAAAGCGCATTGTCTACCGCGCCGCGCCGGGCGAAGCCGTGACGGTCAAAGGCTCGGAAGTCGTCAAAGGTTGGAAGAAGGTCGAACACGACACATGGAAGGTGACGCTTCCCAATACGTTCTTCGGCGAATACAACCCCTTCGGCGACCCCATTGCGGGCGACTGGTTCAGCGGCAAGGGACGGGAACACCACACGGGGGCGGTGTACCTCGACGGCCATTGGTTGATCGAGGCCGCGAAAAAGGAAGAAGTGCTCGCTCCCGCGGGGATCACACCGTCATGGCTCCGCGATGCAGGGAAACAGTACCTGCTGAACGTGGCGTGGCTGCAGCCTGAGAAGGGGGCCGACCGGATTCCAGCGACCTCTTTCGCGCAGAAAAACGGCACCCAAAACGCCGCGTGCTCCGAAGGCGGCGAATGCATCGGCTTCATCCAGGACGGCCACTGGGTAAAGTATGAGAATATCAACTTCGGAGCGAAGACGGAGCAACTAAACATCCGCGCCGCGTCGGCCAGCCACGGAGGCATCATCGAAATTCGTCTGGACGGCCCGAGCGGCAAGTTCCTGGGCGCGTGTTCGGTGGCGAACACGGGCGGATGGCAATCGTGGCGGACGTTCAAGATCAACATCCAGCCCGTAAGCGGCATCAAGACGCTATGCTTGGTATTCAAGAGCTTTGCGCCGCAGTCCGCGGACGATGATGTCGGCCTATGGTTCGCGGAAGTAAACGACACTAACACCACGATCTGGGCACAGTTCCAGGGCGCGAATCCGAATGAGTCTCTGGTCGAAGTCAACGTGCGCAGGGCGGTGTTCTATCCCGACAAGCCGTTCGTAAACTTCATCAGCGTGATCGGTTTCACGATGGAACACGCCGCGACGCAGTGGGCGCCCCCGACGGCCGAGCAGATCGGATTGGTAGGCACGCACTGGTCGAAAGGGTGGATCATTCAGGACAACGTCATCCGCTACTCGGTCTGCACGGGCGTCACCCTGGGGAAGTACGGCGACGAGTATGACAACACGTCCGCTAACACGGCGGAGGGATATGTGAAGACCATCGAGCGCGCCTTGGAGAACGGCTGGAACAAAGAAACCATCGGCCATCACATCGTGCGCAACAACACCATCGCCCATTGCGAGCAGGCGGGACTGGTGGGCAGCATGGGCGCGGTCTTCAGCACCATCACCGGCAACTCGATCCACGACATCCACGTCCGGCAGTTGTTCACGGGCGCGGAGATGGCCGGGATCAAGATACACGCGGCCATCGACACCGAAATCAGCCGCAACCACATCTACCGCACATGCCGCGGCATCTGGCTCGACTGGATGGCCCAGGGCACGCGGGTCACGCAGAACCTACTGCACCACAACGTCAGTTCCGAAGACCTCTTCGTCGAGGTCAACCACGGCCCCTTTATGGTCGACAACAACATCTTCCTGTCGCCGCGGTCGCTGTCGGACATGTCGCAGGGCGGGGCGTACGTGCACAACCTGTTCGCGGGCGGGATCATGCAGCGGCCGGAACTCAATCGCGAGACCCCGTACCAAGTCGCCCATGGAACGGCGGTTGCGGGACTGAGCAAGATCGCTGGCGGCGATAGCCGCTTTTTCAACAACATCTTCGCCGGCCACACTGGCCTCGCAACCTACGACAAGGCCAGCCGCCCGATGTTCATGGCCGGCAACGTCTTTCTCAACGGCGCCGAACCGGCGGAAGCGGAAAAAGCCGCGCTGGCGCTGCCGGAGTTCGACCCGGCAATCAACCTGATCCAAAAGTCGGCGGCCTACCACCTCGAAATTACGCTAGATTTGGCGTGGGGACGGAAATCGCGCGAGCTGGTGACTACGGAACGCCTTGGTAAGGCCGTGATTCCCGATCTTCCCTACGTGCAGCCCGACGGTACGCCGTACCGCATCGACCGCGACTACTTTGGCAGCGAGCGCGACGCCGGCAACCCCTTCCCGGGGCCATTCGCATCCGTGGACGACGGCAGACAGACCTTCCAGGTGTGGCCGGTGGAAAGGGACTCGGGTATCGGGGCGGAAGTGGTCGCGTCGGCAAGCGAATAGAGAACGTGCTGGAACCCCGTGCACCACAAACGCGTACGGGCCGACATGGAAGTGTTCGGCGTGGTTCTGTTAAAATAGCCTAACATACATTATTTCCCGGGATGAACCATGAAACCAGGAGATGTTTAATGCAGGAACGGGAGAAGAAGAGGGTATCGCGGCGGAGCTTCGTCGCGGCAACCAGCGCGGCCATCGCGGCGCCGTACATCATCCCGGCGTCGGCCCTGGGCAAAGAAGGCAACGTGGCGCCAAGCGAGCGCATCGTTATGGGAGTCATCGGCACGGGAGGTCAGGCGCGCGGCCTTACCGGTAACGCCATCAACCAGCCCGATACTCATGTCGTGGCGCTGTGCGATGTAAATGCCAAAAATCTGGAAAAGGCGAAGAAGCAAGTCGACGAGTTCTACGACAATAAAGACTGCCAGACCTACCACGATTTCCGCGAACTGAACGCCCGCGGCGACATCGACGCCATCATCATCGGTACGCCCGACCACTGGCATGCACTTACGTCGATTGACGCCGCCAAACACGGCAAAGACATCTACTGCGAGAAGCCCCTCACATGGTCGCTCGGCGAAGGTCAGGCCGTAGTCAAGGCCGTGCGCGACAACAAGCGCGTGTTTCAGGTCGGGAGCATGCAGCGCTCGGACGGACGCTTCAAGCGCGCCTGTGAACTCGTGCGCAACGGCTACCTCGGCAAAGTCAAGCACATCAATGTGAGCCTTCCCGATTATGGCAACCACATCTGGGTCGACATGTTCCCCAAGGCCCCGGACCACCTCGACTGGGAATTCTACGTAGGTCCGGCCACGTGGACTCCCTTCCATCCCAAACGCTACGACTGGGATTGGCGCTGGTGGATGGCCTTCGGCGGCGGCCAGATGATGGACTGGATCGGCCATCACGGCGACATCGCACACATGGCTATGGACTGGGACAACACCGGCCCACGCGAGGTCAAAGGCATCCGCTGGGAACCGGTCAAAGAGCGCAACAATCTGTACGATGCGCCGGCGCGCTATCGCTTCGAATGCGAATACAAACGCGGCATCACCATGACCGTCGCCAACGCGAGCGACATGCCTGAAGAATTCAAACAGGCCGCCGGTGACCGGCTCGGCACGCAATTCATCGCCAAAGACGGCGAATGGCTCTACGTGGACCGCGGCGAATTCAAGGCCAGTAACGACGAGTTGATAAAGCTGCGGTTGAAAGACAACGATTTTCGGTTCCGGCGCGAGCGCAACCATATGCGCGATTTCCTGGACTGCATTAAGTCGCGCAAAGACCCCATCGCCCCGGTCAATGCGGGCCACCGTTCCGCCTCGATCGGTCACCTCGGCAAGATCGCTTGCACCCTCGGCGCCTCATTCAAATGGGACCCCGAAACCGAGACCTTCCCCAAGGAGCCGTCGCTTAACGGCCTCCTCACCCGCAAATACCGGGGTGATTGGACCCTCGAGTGAAGCAGGCATCCGAAGGTGCCGCGGGCACGCCATAGACGCGACACAGGTTTCAACGCGGGGGGCATCGCGGGAAAGCCGTGAGTCCTGGAGGAAGGGCTTAAGGCTGCAAAAACGACGGGGACGTGAGCGCGCAGGCACATCCGCGCATTCACGTCCCCGAATAGTACCTCTCGCCTGTTATATCAGTTCGTGCTTCTGAAACGCCGCACCAACAGCCCCGCCAGACCCAAGCCGACCAACGATAACGTTGCCGGCTCGGGAATAACCGATTCTTCCTGCCCCAGCACCGCCCATTCCTCAAAACCATCGGAATTGCCGAAATTACCGTCGCCATCATATTCCGCGGGATTCACCCCCTGTCCTCCAAAATGCGAGTACAAGGTCACGATCGAGTCCTCACTAACGCCGGCGAAATAAGAAACCGGCACATACAGGAACATGTCGCCCGAGCCACTGCCTGTGTTCAACGAGTAATCGAGGGCCACCCAATTCCCGAGGTTGTCCTCCATGTCATAGACCAACGTGCCGACACCCTGAAGAATGCCGTCGCCATCAAACGACGTGCTGCTCGGATTCGGCGTGTCGCCAACGAAAATCTGAAGCTCATCAAGCGATAGATACGTATTCCCTCCCCCGGATTCATTAATATCCAACAGAAACTGATAGTAGTTGACATCGTCAATGGCCATCATTGGCACATTACCCACCGTGATGGAATGGTTGAAATTGTCAGTGGAACCGTTGTTAAACACGTTGTCCACGGTAGTGTTGTAGCCGTGTACCTCAGCCTGATTAGCTGCGCCGATCTGCGCGAATGCATCGATCAATCCCGTCCCCGTCGCTCGCGGATCGATCTGCTCGAAAATCGCCCCGCCGATAGTCCCGCTGCCGCCTGCGGTCGTCAGGTCGATCATGGTGGCGCCGGCGGTATGCATGGCGAAAAATACCAGCACAGCTGAAGCACCATAACGCAAATTCCGTATCCCTTTCATGCTCTCATTTGCCTCCAAAGTTTATGCTATTCTTGCCTGGCGATTCTTTTCAGGCTGTAGATACACTGCGCAATTCCCCTGCCATTTCCCTCGCGCCATCGACAAAAGTACATATTTCTTCCGGAGTATTGGGTCGCGCGGCACGCGAAAATCAAACGTAAAACATTGTATTTAAAGCACTTACTGAAGAAAAAAAGGCAGAGGCAATTCCCTATGTTGGCGTGCAGGTTCAAGCGAAAAAACATCGCCTTGATGCCAAAAAAACCGTAGACACCATGAACAAGATTGACGAATGTTATTCAAAGTTGAATCATTCTTGATCTTAAGAAGTCTCCCTTTTAATGCAATATATTCCATATTTTCACGAAAACCACAGTTTTATGCGGAACAGCGCCGACCCTCCAAAAAACCGCTATTGCAAGACAGGCAGTGGCGCCCTCCCCCTGAGAAATCACATTGTCTTCAAGATTCCTTAATCGCCGGATGGATTCTCCCGTCAAAAACGATATCCCGCTGTGGCCGGTCTCCTGACCGAGCCACAGACTCGAGCGGAGGCCCGCGGGGCCGACGGTCTCCAACTCTTCCTCCAAAAAGCCTTGGGAACCGGTCTGTATTTAAGAGTCCTGAGTGTCTTCACGGGCGAAAGTGGCACTGTGAGACACCATGCGACAGCATAACCCGGACTTTTGACGGGAGAATCCGGATTTCGAAACACCCCTCGGGTGACACCAATAACGAACGGCCCATAGATTTCGGGCAGCCTCGATAACAGAGACGGCGGAAGTATTTTCTTTCCGCGACTTTTGTAGGGGCGGCCCCCCGTGGTCGCCCCTACAAAAGTCGCGGAAAGAAAATACTTCCGCCGTCTCTGTTATCGAGGCTGCCCGAAATCTATGGGCCGTTCGTTATTGGTGTCACCCGAGGGGTGTTTCGAAATCCGGATTCTCCCGTCAAAAGTCC
>JAWODE010000684.1:0-8535 GCA_046483455.1 Candidatus Hydrogenedentota bacterium
AGTTCGGTGAATTGTTCGTGCTGGATGGATCGGCGCAGCGTGTCTACTGCAAAAGCAATTGGAGAAACTAGGATACACCGTCACCATTGAACCCAAACCACTGGCCGCCTAACGTAAATTTTCGAGGCAGACCCCGGTTTACTTCGTAAACCGTTAGGTCAGTCCCGGGTTTTCAGATTACACCTCTTCAGGAACGACGTACGGTTTGCGGTAGGTGCGTTTGACCAAGTTGTTGGCCTCGTCGTCGTTGACGAATCCCTCGGTTTTCGGGTCGATTTGCAGACGCCGTCCCGTGCGGTATGCGATGTTGCCGTAATGGCATAGCAGCGTCGAGTAATGCACTTTCTCGATGTCCGCATTCGGCAGTTCGCGCGAGCGCACGCAGTCGATAAAGTTGGCGATATGCCCGTGGTTGGAGGGCATGAACCGTCCGTGTGAAATTTTCACCGACTTGCCGTCGCCGTCGAAGACTTCCCAACCGCCGCCGTGCCGGCTCAGGAACATGAACTGTTTGCTGCCGTAAATTTCGATGCGTGTGCCGCTGAAGGGCCAGTTGGGCAAGGTGTCGGTGTCGCGTGTAGCAAACGGCGTCTTGCGCATATACGGCGCCCAGAGGGTTTCTTCGAACACCATGGTGAGACCGTCGAAATCGTAGATCACCGAGTGCGTATCCGGGCATTCCTGATCGTCGTCGAAGAAGAGTTTTCCGCCGCCCGAAGTCACATAGTTGGGGTACGTCTCGTCGATCATCCAGCGTGCGAGGTCCATCTGGTGCACGCCGTCGTTGATGATATCGCCGCCTGAGAAATCCCAGAACCAGTGCCAGTTGTAGTGGAACCGGTTCGGGTTGAACGGCCGCTTGGGCGCCGGCCCGAGCCACATGTCGTAATCCACGCCCTCCGGCGGTTCGCCATCGGGCTTTTTGCCGATGGGCCCGCGCTGTTTGCTGTTGATGACCCGGGCGAAATGAACCTCGCCGAAATCGTCGGAGCGGATGTAATCGAAAGCTTCGTAGTTGTAATCAGCGCTGCGGTTCTGGGCTCCGACTTGGACGATCCGCTTATACTTGCGGGCAGCGTCAATCATTTTGCGGCTTTCCCAGATGCAGTGCGAGGTGGGCTTCTCAACGTACACGTCTTTCCCCGCCTGACAGGCCCATATGGTCCCGAGGGCGTGCCAGTGATCGGGGGTCGCGTTGATAATGACGTCTACGTCTTTGTCATCAAGCACCTCTTTGATGTTTTGCACGCATTTGGGAGCTTTCCCTTGGGTGTCCTCGATTAATTTGGACCGGTCTTTGAAAATGCGGCTGTCCACGTCGCAAATGTAGGCCAATTCGACATCGTCGCGCTGGGCGAACCATTCGCCGAGGTATCGGCCGCGTCCGAGCATACCCATACTGGCCGCGACGACCTTCTCATTGGCGCCCAGAGCGTTGATGGAAAAGACACCTGCGCTTGCGGCGGCCGCCATTTTCCCGGTTTTGCTGAAAAACTGACGTCGGTTCATCGCTTTCATGAACGGTCTCCTCATACCTCGCCGCGCACATCCGCGCGGAGCTTCGGGATGCTGACCCAAAATCCCCCGAGATTAAACCCATGCCTGATTTACCTCTACCATAGCAAAAGGATGTTCTCTATGCGAATTGGCAAGGGGTAGTGGACGGGGGGCCAAAGTGACGTAAACGACCAAAGGGACCGAAAAGAGGAAAAGTGGGGTAATAGCATGTCCTGTCTATCCACTCCGTCCACTGGGTCCACGGGGTCGCTCTTTAGCTCGCGCTGTCCCGGATGGCCTTGAACATCGCGAGCATGTTCTTGACGGGCGTGTTGGCCTGAAGGTTATGGATGGTATTGAAGACGTAGCCGCCGCCGTCGTTAAAGATGGCGATACGCTCCCGCACTTCATTGTACACTTCCTCCGGGGTACCGAACGGCAGTGTCTTCTGGGTATCCACGCCTCCGCCCCAAAATACAAGGTCTTTGCCATACTCGCGTTTAAGCGTGCGTGCTTCCATGCCCGCCGCCGAACACTGCACGGGATTCAGCACATCGAATCCGGCCGCGATGAAGTCCGGGATCAGGTCAACAACGCTGCCGCAGGAATGGATGAACGTTTTCCAGGGCGTGTGTTTGTGGATGAAGTCATTGACCTCTTTGTGGAAAGGCTGGTAGAGGTCGCGGTAGGCGTCGGGCGAGATAAAGGTGCCGTGTTGCTGGCCGAAATCGGTGCCGGTAACGAACGCTACCTGCACGGAGTCGTCGAGGGCTTCCGCTAAACGTCCCAGGTTCTCGATGCCGATTTCGCATTGTTTCTCGAACACCGCGTAGACGTAATCGCGGCGGGCGATGGTGGACATGTACCACTCCTGCACATCGCGGATGCCTTTCGTCCGTTTGAGCTGCGTGGCCGGCACGAGGGCAATGTCGCCAAATCCCGTCCCGGGCACGCTTAACACGGCCCCCATTCCCTGAGTGTGGGCGTTCTTGGCCTGCTCCGCGAAATGCTGCACTTCATCGTCGCTCAGGGGACCGAATTCCTCGAGATTGTCTTCGGGGTTCAGGTTCGCCTCGTCGATAGGGTCCTGGCGGCAAATCGCATCGAAGTAGAAGCCGTTTTGGGGCATCCAGCCGCTGGGAGGTACCGACGTGTCGCCTTCGGGATAAATCAACCATCCCCCCCGCTCGGATTCGGTCACGTTGAAATTACCGGGTACCAGCACTTCGGTGCCGTCGAACATGGTGAAGGGTTTCCAGTCCTTGTTCTCAAATCCGAACAGGGTTTTCGATCCCGTAACAGGCAAGACATCCGTGCCGACGGCCTCCCGGAGGACGGGGTCGATCTCTCCCAGCATCTGGTAGGGATCGACGACCTTCACCCTGTAATCGTCGTCGCCTAGCAACGCCTTCCGGAGCTTCGTAACGGCGATCACCGAGATGCCGGTCACGAGGGTACTTCCAAAATCGACGCATACGCGGTCGGGCTGCTTATGGGCCAAGGTGGTTGTGAGACGTTCCAACGAGTTCATGATCGACCTTTCTGTTGGTTTTCAGTATATATTCTGACGCATCGGGGCGGTTTTCGTAACAGGGTTACTATATCCCCCACATGCGTTCGATTTCTTCCAGTGACCTCCCCTTCGTCTCCGGTACAAACCGCCAGACGAAGACCACGCTTACGATGCAGAGCAGACCGTACACCCAGAACGGAAATCCGTGGTTAAAACGATCAACCAGCCATGGATTCTCGTCCATCATGGGGAAGGTCTGCGAGACCACGAAATTGGCCGCCCACAGGCAGAATGTCGCGATGGCCATGGCGCGCCCTCGAATCTTCGTCGGGAAGATTTCGGAGAGGATGACCCACGTGACTGGCCCGACCGAAAGCGCGAAACAGGCTATGTAGCCCAGTACAAAAACAAGAGCCCAGGCCTCGATCTGCCGGGCATACGCGGCGTAGCCCAGAGCAAACAGGCATACCCCCATGCCGCTCGAGCCAACGATCATCAGAGGTTTGCGGCCCAACTTGTCGACGGTCCAGATGGCAATAACGGTGAACGCCATGTTAACGCCGCCCACGATAATGGTCTGGAGCAAGGCTGAACTGGCCGCTGAACCGAGCTTCTTAAAGATTTCGGGGGCGTAGTACAGAAAGACGTTGATCCCCGTCACCTGCTGGAGAATGGCCAGCACCACACCGATAACCAGGACAATGCGCATGCCCGGACGAAAGAGCTGGGCAAGCGATTCGCTCTCATGGGAGACCATCTGGGCGATCTCGTTCAATTCCCGTTCCGCGTGCCCGGCGCCGCCGATCCGCTCGAGGATTTTACGCGCTTCGACGGCTCGACCTTGTTTCACCAGCCAGCGGGGAGTGGCGGGCACGAAAAAGAGAAGCGCCAACAGGGCAAGGGCGGGTAGCGACTCGGAGCCGAACATCCAGCGCCAGCCGCGCGCCACGTTCCAGGCCGCATTGCCCTGGAGCGAAATGTAGTAATTGACGAAATACACCACGAGCATCCCGAACACGATGGCCAACTGGTTGATCGACACCATGCGTCCCCGGATATGCCTGGGAGAGACCTCGGCGATGTACATGGGCGAGGTCATCGAAGCAATGCCGACGCCGATGCCCCCGACCACGCGGAAAATAACGAATTCGACCAGCGTGCGCGGGAATGCCGTGCCCAAAGCGGAAATGAGAAACAGCGCCGCGGCCAGGATCAACGCACGGCGGCGTCCCAGTCTATCACTGACCGGTCCCGCGATAAGTACACCGAGAATACAACCCATCAATGCCGACGAAGCGGCCCAGCCTTTCATGGCGGGACCGAGATCGAAGCGCGCTTGAAGAAATCCGATAGCACCCGAGATCACTGCCGTGTCGTAGCCGAACAACAAACCGCCCAAGGTGGCCACCAGGCAGATGCCCAGGAGGTATATCACGCTTCCTTGCCGGCCCGCCGTACTCTCGGTCATGAACCGTCTCCTTTTTCATAGGGCAATTCGTTTTCCCGCAATTCCACTGCGCGCCCCTCCTGAAATGCGGGGGCGTTTCCTCGGGTCCGCCCCGGTGCCCGCCAGAACAGCACCAGCAGCAGCGTGAGCCCAAACTCACAGAGGCTCGATTCGATTCCCACATAAAGGCCGCTTAGCGTCACGAATGACCAATGGGGGAATTGGTCTTCAAAGAATCCAACAACGGTTGCCTTGGTGAAAACGGCAATACCCACTTTGATGGCTGCGCCCGCGAAATCCACCACCACACGACGGCAGCTAGAACGCCTATGACCACCATCCCGCAACCAGATACTATCTGCTTGACCGCAAGCGCATCCATACGCACCCCCATTTCCCCTGAGCGGCGGGATGTCGGTCCGGTTACAGAGAACTTTATCGGACAAGGATTAGGCCAGTCAACGCTAAAGCCTATCCGCCAATTCGACCAGGAGACATAATAACGGAAGCGGCGCGTGAATGAACACTCGTGTGCGTCTAGACCGCTTCAGTGGATTGCGATAAGAAGAATGCGGGACTGGCGCTTGGGGGGTCCTCGGAGTGTGCGTGAGACCGCTCGGTCAGGGGAATCGCACCAAAACCTCGCGTGAATCCTTGGTTTCGGATATCGCTTCCTTTTCTAGCCTGCGTGTCAATCTGTTTGTAGGGTCGGTTTCTTAATGCAACGATATCGGTTTGGGGAGGCCTCTTCCGGTGTGGGACCGCCGCCCCCGGCGGTCGGTCGGATAGATGACCGGCGAGGGCACTGGTCCCACACCAAAGTCAAGAATGCAGCTGAAATGATTAAGCTACAATACAAGTCACCGCCGCCAGAGCAACCGTTTTTGAGGGGCGAATCAAGTGCGATTGCCCTACCGCTCGGTTCTCGCTGCGCATCGAGCGGCCACGATGTGCTAAGGTTAGCGGGGCCGAGCGGCGGCTCGACAAAACCCGCATCGCCGCTTTTTGCCTGCAATCTTGAGAGGCAGCATAACTATGTACGAAGCCATTCCTTCAGACAACTCAACCACTCTCAGCCCGTCTTTGCGGGCGGCGCGCGTGTTTGCATGGGGCGAGGTGTTTGTTCTCATGCCCATGCACGCATTCTGGATGCTCTTCCGGAGCACGCCCTTTGTCGCCGAGAATACGGCCAGCGCCTTGGTGGCGGCCACGCCGCTTCTGGCGGTCTTCTTGGCGGGGCTTGCGACGCAGTTCCCGCGTATCCGGGCCGCTTGTTTGCGTGCGGAATGGCTGTTTCATCTGACGGCCGCCACTGGCATGCTGGTTCTTCTCGTATACGTGACGGTCCGGGACCCCTTCAGTCCCGCGCTTCCTATCACATGGCCGTTGTGTTTCTGGAGCGTATGTTTGGCGTTCATTTTGCTTGCGAATATCGGATTGCACGAGCGGATTCGTACGCGGACCAGGTGCCAAGCCGCATGGGCGCCGCTTTTCGGAATTGTGCTGGCCATTGCGGCCTGGGCGGTGTTTATCTGGATGGCGGCGGGCATGACGTGGGCGCCCTATTTCTGGAGCGCTGCGCTGGTATTTCACGTGGTGATGGCCGTGCACAGCCGCCGGAGCGCGCCCTCGTTTGTTGTGCCCGCTAAACGTCTGCAAAGCGCGGCCGCGCTCTTTGAAAGTCTTTTTGTAGCGTCGCTGATGTTGGCCGCGTTTTTGCGATTTACACTCACGTGCGAACAGGTCGGGCGTGTGGAGCTGAAGTATGTCGAGTTTGTGAATCTCGGGGCGAGTCCGATGTTCTTTCTAGGGGCGGCAGTGGCGCTTCTGGCGGCACGGTTCCGGCTGGCCTTTGTAACGCACGCGGTACTCGCGGCCGCCTTCCTTTTTACGGAACAGACGACAACCTGGCCCATCGCACTCGTGTTAGGTTACGGCTTTCCCACGCTTTACCTCGCTTCGACGCGCCAGGGAAGTCTTTCTCTTGCACTGGTATTACCCGCGGTCGTGGCTGTGTGGGCTTTGGGGATGCTTGGTTTCAGCGTGGCGGGCGTTATCATTGAATACAACACGGGGCTCGGTGTTGTCATGTCTCTTGTCGATAAGCTTCGTGGGGTAGTACCGGCGCTTTATGGGGTCTACCTCGTTTTGGCGGGCGCTAGCTTCTGGAGGTTGAAACGGACAATCGGGTTCTCCGAGACCGCGGCGTCCGTGCCCGGGGCCGGGAGCTTGACGGGCATGCTCACCTACGCCGCCGCGTGGCTCGTTGTTCTCCTTCCCGTGCTTTATCTGGTCGCAACCACCATGTCACCGCCCGTGTTTTTCGAGCACGCCGAACGCATCGAGGTAGGCGAACCTTCAGGGGTATGTCATGCCGGTTACTCGAAGTCCGAGGAAGAATATGCCAATCTCGAAAAATTGGGCGTAGACCTGATGCGTATCGATTTTCACTGGCACCGCATCCAGCCCGATCCCGATACATGGGACTTCAGCTACTTCGATGCCTACCTCGACGCCGCGGAAAAACACAAGATTCATGTGCTTGCACTGCTGGTGTTTGATAACAACGCCGTCGAAACCAACGAGGAAGGGGCCCAAAAAGGAAAATACATCGCGCCGGAAGACGTGCCTCTCTACCTCGAGTATATCCGCCGCACCGTCACCCGTTACAAGGACCGCGTGTACGCCTGGGAACTCTGGAACGAGCCGGATATTGACCGTTTTTGGGATGGGCCCCTCGATGAGCTGTATGATCTTATCGGTCAATCGGCCAAGACCGTCCGGGAAACGGCCCCCAATGCGATTCTACTGGGGCCGGCTATGACATCTCCGTTGGGCGTGTGGTCGGCGGAAGGCATCGAGCGACTTCACGCCATCGGTGCGCTGAAATCCGTGGACCACCCGGCGATGCACACGTACGTGCCCGAGCCCCGGGCGTATTACAACGAATTTTTACGGGTACAAAATGCCGCCGCTAAGTACGGGCACCCCGGCGCGGTGTGGATCACGGAATTGGGCGATCCCGATGGCGGCGTCTACCCGTGGCGTGGCTCACGCGAGCACTTGGCGGTCCATGCCATGAAGGCGTACACCATCGCCACGCGCTTGGGCATCGAGAAGCTGGTCTGGTATTGCTACCAGGATTCGGACCCAGAGTCGCAGCGCAAGCGCCCCAAAAACTCCGAGTATTTCTTCGGTCTTACCGAGCGCGGGGGGACATGGAAACCGGCCGCTTACGCCTACAGCCTCTTCTCGAAGAATTGCGGCAACAGTACGATTCGCCAGGACCTCGTCAATCTCGATGGGGGACTTTCCGCACGCCAGTTCCGGGCCGTTCTCTACCGGCGCGACAACGGCGAATCGACGCTTGTCTTGTGGTTCGAACCCGGACTGCGTGCGGGCGGCCGCGCGCGTGTGAACATCGATCTCGGCACGCTCGAGACGCCCGCGACCCTCCACCGCATCACCGACGGCGACACCAAACCGTTGTTGGATGACGTGATCGACGTTAGCGAGACGCCCACGTTCATAACCTTCAACGCGCCGAATACGGAAACGCCGGTCCAGCTCGATGTAGAGACTTCCCCCGCGGATGCCGCGTGGCTTTTGCTTGCTTTGGGCTTTGTCGTGTGCGGAGGGTACGCCGCGATTCGCGTCACGTCCCAAGACAGCATGTAATGGCTCTCAGCAGAGGTCCTGAAAAGGGAGAGGCGGGCAGCATTTCGCCGCCCGCCCAGATCGCCGGGTAACATGCGACTACATAACTCAAGAGTGTCGTGGCTATCGGGTACAGATTCAATAGGCGAGTCACCCATCTGGTGAGGCTGGAGACTACTCGGCCATCTGGAGATTCGGAACCCGCTTGGAGAGCGCCCCGGTCGGTGGCGCCGCGGCCACGGTCGCGTTGGCCCGCTCGTCGATCCGCACGGCGACGTCGGCCAGGTCGAACTCGGTGCGGAGCCGCTCGGCGAACCGGTCCTCCAGCTCGACGAGCGGGAGGTGGGTCCAGGAGATGGAACGGCGGTTGGAGGCGGTGGTTCGGGAACGGCGGAGTGGGGGACAGGAGGCCGAAGGCCTG
>JAWODE010000720.1:0-4203 GCA_046483455.1 Candidatus Hydrogenedentota bacterium
AAAAAGCTTTTAAATAGATACAACCGACTTTTCAATTTCAGGATGCCTTATACCATGGTAATTCACCAGGCTCCAACGGATAACAAAAAATACCCTTACTATCATTTCCATCTTGAATTTTACCCGCCGTATAGGACCAGAGATAAACTAAAGTATTTGGCCGGTTGTGAATTAGGGGCGGGGACCTTTAATCGCGATCGAGGGTGACGACCTTATCGAGCAACATCTTAAAGGTGCTAAGGCTGTTGGCGAGGTGCTTCATCGATACCTTTTGTTTCTGGGTGCGCATGGTCTTCACGTCAAAGCCGACCCATTCGCCTCCGCGGCCGTAGCCGTATTCCTCGAGCACCCGCACTTGGTTGAACGCACGCCGGAGATTACAGGACCCGAACGATTTGTCCTGGTCGAATTTCAGCCCGCCCTGGTCGTTCAGGTGGACGCTCCAGAGCTTGTCATGGGCGAGGGCATAGCCCATATCGTCGGCGGGGTCGAGTCCTGCCAGGACCGAGTGAGCGCTCTCGACCAGCACTCCCATGCGGGCGGGGTCGGAGGTCAGGTAGCCTAGGCCGACGGCATGGCCGATCGTCGAGATGATGGCGCTGTCCATGGGCTCGTTGGGCTTAGGCTCGACAAGGATTTTCACCTTCGGGTCGTAGTCGAGGAAGATATTGAACGCGTCGACGATCTGAAGCACTTGGCTGCGGGGGTTCTTCGCCTCGCGAATGTAGGTGCCTTCGCGCGCCAGCCACATGACCATCCACGACGCATCGAGCACGTTTTTGATATCCAGGCAGACCTTAGTCCGGTCGATGGCGTACTTGCGCTCGCGCCGGTTGTTGTTGGTGTAGGCTCCGTCAATGGTCTGGCGGGCGAACCACATGCGCGGGGCCACGAATTCGGCTTTCAACCCCTGGTTGTCCAGTTTCTTTTTGACCGCCTTGGCTTCCTTCATGATCTGCGAATGCGACTTGTTGTCCAGGTCCGGAACAACGTCATCGTCGTGAAACTGGATGCCATGGAACCCCATTTCCTTCGCGGCCTTGAACTTTCTGGCCATGGCAATGGGCTTGCGCACCGGCGGGCCAAAAGGATCCGAGCCCTCGTCGACATTCCATGGGCCAAACGAAAAGCGGTATTTGCCATTGGTCTTTGGCATAGCAATCTCCTTTATCCACATAAAACCGGTGCGCCGCACGACATCCCGAGGCGAACCAGCTTCCCCATACGTGTTTAATACCGTTACAGGGCCTCAGAATAGGGTCCGGCAAGACCGTTTGCAAGCTGCCGAAGCTGCGTCGAAGAATCTGGCGAAGACCCGCGAATGCATGATAATCTCCGTGCGCCGGGAGCTGTTTTCGACAACGGGATCTAAGACAGCGCGAGATGGACTGTGTTGAACAAAAAAGATATCGCCATCATTCGGGAATTGGCGGCGCAGGTAGCAGCCATCGCCGCTCTACCGGTGCACGAGGAAAAACGCGCGCTTTGGCGTAAATTGAATGCCCTCGAGCCGGTGCGCCCCATGGTCATGATCGATCAGGTCTGTTGGAACGAGGCCGAAGGCGACGAACTCGCCCTGCGCTGCACAACCCCGGAGGGTCGCGAATACGAAATCTATCTCCGCCGCACGTTGTACCAGTGGAAACATTTCCCGGTCGACATGGTGGTCGAACCGTTTATCCGGGTACCCAAAGCCATCAGCACCGCGGGTTTTGATATTGGCATACAGGAAGAGGTGGTGGCCACCGATCCCGCCAACGATGTGGTGGGCCACCGGTATCTCAATCAATTTCAAACCGAAGACGACCTCGAAAAAATTCAAACTCCCGTGGTCACCCATGACCCCGAAGAGACCGAACGCCGGCTGGCCGTGGCTCACGAACTCTTTGACGGCCTTCTCGAGGTGCGGCCCTGGGGCACGGACCCGTACCTCAGCTATTGGGACCCCATCAGCATGTGGATGGGTGTCGAGAACGCCCTCTTTGCCCTTATCGAACGTCCGGACTACATGCACCGCCTTGTTACACGCATGCGGGACGGCTACCTGGGCATGCTCGATCAATTGGAAGAGCAAGGACTGTTATGCCAGCCTCAGAGCCTGATCCACTGCACGGGCGCTTATACGGATGAACTGCCCGCCCCCGGGTACACCCCCGAAAAACCACGCACAAAAGACCTCTGGATGTTCGGACTCGCCCAGATGTTTTCGACTGTTTCGCCGCAAATGTTCAAGGAATTCGAAGTAGATTACATGATCCCTATCTGTGAACGTTACGGTTTGGTCTATTACGGGTGTTGCGACCCCCTCGAAGGGAAAATGGACGAAGTGCGCATGATTCCCCACGTACGTAAGGTCAGCATGAGCCCTTGGGTCAACGAAGAACGCGGGGCCGAGGAAATTGGGGGCGAGTTCGTGTACTCGCGCAAGCCCAATCCCGCCATGCTCGCCGACAGCACCTTCGACCCCGACCGTGTACGCGCCCATCTCGTCAAAACGCACGACATTTGCGAGAAATACGGCTGCCCGCTCGAATTCATCTTGAAAGACATCAGCACCATCCGCTACGAACCCGAACGCCTCACGCAATGGGCCGAATCGCCATGGAAGTGGCGGGCGGCTCAAACCTCGGGTGAACCCAATGGCCAACAGCCTGAGTTTGTCGCGAAAAGTCATTTGAATGCAGGTATGTCCACTGGAAGCCCGACTCGCATGAAGAAACGGGCAAATGCCTGAGACAAATGTTCACGATACGGGGGTAAGAGACGTACACGTTCCTCTTGGCGGGCCGCAAAATTACGAAGAAAGCCGAGTGGCAGCGAGAAAACCTGTCTGAAGCTCACAATCAAAGGAGGTGATTTATGGCCCGATATCTCACATCTATTCAGCACATGATAGGCTGGATACCGGCCTTTTCTGGCGTTCTCCCATCCCGAAGACGTCGCCAATTCTCCTTCCACAAAATCAGACTGTCCATAAAGAGGACAGAGGAGAATGTCTTGTATTTTCTCTCGCCCTTTTACCAAGTCGCAGGTTTGAGACATAACGACCAAATTGAAGGGCCGGTAATCAAAATGCGCTTCACCTCCACCTCTCGGCGCATTTTCCGAAGGCAGTGAATCAATGTTCAAATCGGCGGGAGCAATGAAGACGGGGCAATCCCGCAGGATATCTCCCTGCTCGAGTGTGTCACCCTCCACTACCATATACCAAGGGTACTCAGGCCGTTCCATCAACAACTCTTTCTACGTCCAAGGATCATCATCCGCCAGCGGTTTGCCTCTGCCTGCATAATGAAGGGAAACAGACAGGGACTGTATCTCCTGGGTGCGCGGGCTGGATGCTTCATCCCAATCGATCATTTCAGGTTCGTCGACAAACTGATCCGACAATTCTCCGCCGAAAGACTCAAGCAACTCCATCATTTTCCTTTCGGTCATGACACGCTCCGGGCTTGCCTCAGAAAAGTCGGTGGCAGAAGCGCCTTCGATGCCGACTGTATCGGGCAGAAGCCTACTCCAACCGTTCGCAATAGCGCGTTTGCGAGCAACGTCATCATCATTCAGCCCTTCGGACATTGATGAGCCCATAATGTCAGCCCCCGGCGGGCGCGTTTTGTCGTCTAACAGACACGAAAGCAATCCTTTGAACACAGCTCCAGAATAGACTGGCTGGGTTGCGTAAAAAGGACCGTTCCAGGTTGTCGTCGTCATCGTTCTATTCGTCTCCATTGCATTCAAGCACTGTAGCGCAGATTTTGTAGGCCCTATCGAGCTCCCGCTTAAAGTTGCCTATCGCGGATAATGTGTCGCGGGTATTTTGCGTTTCGTTGTGGCAATTGCCTTCAATCACAATGCCCGTTTGCGGTTCTTCTTCAACTTGCCTCCTCGAACGCCCTGGTTTCAACGAAAGATGTAGGATTGCAAGAGATAAGTCATAGCTTAAGCGCACACCCACGGAGATAGGCATAAGATTCTCATCTTTCCAGGGCCCCTTTCTAAGAAATTCATTTGCCATAAACTCATCGGGGTTACTGCACTCGGAGAATGCGACAAAATTAACCCCAACCGCTTTATGCCGCACATGAGGGAGTTTCTCAACATAACGCGTTGCCAGTTCCTGTACGGGCGATTCCGTGCCCATGCCACTCGGGTAAGTGTGAATCACCTGCAATCTGCTTTGTTCTACTCTAAACGAAACTCCGT
>JAWODE010000724.1:0-6806 GCA_046483455.1 Candidatus Hydrogenedentota bacterium
GGTTTACAGTAGAAATGTGGAGTCGCGGATGGTATACTCGCGCGTTATCTGGCCGCGGGGGAGCATTGCCTGGGCGGCTACAGGTTCAAACACGGAAGGGAGGTGTTGCGGATGGCAGAGATCAATGTCGCGGAAACCGTCAAAAAGATTGTTGTGGAAAATCTCGAGCGCAAGCCCGAGGAGGTAACCGACGATGCTCGCTTCATCGAGGATTTGGGCGCGGACTCGCTCGATCTGACCGAACTGCTCATGGCGCTCGAGGAAGAGTACAATGTCGAGATCGACGACGAGGCGAATGACATCCAGACGGTCGGTGACGCGATAAAGTACATCGAATCCAAGTTAAACAATCAATAAATGTTTCGCGCACACTTTCAGCGCTTGTTTATACGAGGAGGTTAAGGAGCGCCCAACCCGTGGCCAATCGACCGCGGGTTGGGTGTTTGGCATTGGGCAGGTGAAGCATGCGAGTGGTTATCACAGGAGTCGGGATTATATCGCCCCTTGGTAATTCCCTGGCGGAATTCTGGAACGGGGTGTGCGAAGGCCGGTCCGGCGTGCGTCGGATCGACCGATTTGACCCTTCCGAATACGCTTCGCAGGTAGCGGGGATGTCCGAAGATTGCACTCCGGAAGGGATGTCGGCAAAAGATTTGCGCCGGCGGGACCGCTACACCCATTTTGCCCTGTGTGCGGCCGATCAGGCGTGGTGCCACGCGGGATTGGACGTTGACAAAGGCAATCCCGAGCGTTGCGGGGCCATCGTGGGGAGTGGTGTTGGAGGGTTCAATACCATTCAAGAACAAGTTACCGTGCTTATGGAGCGTGGTCCGCGGCGAGTTTCCCCCTTGTTGGCCCCCATGGCGTTGGTCAATATGGCTTCGAGCGAAATTTGCATCCGTCTGGGGCTCGAGGGCCCGAACCGGGCGGTGGTGACCGCGTGCGCCACCGGCAATCATTGCATTTCAGACGCGGCGGACACCATCCGTATGGGAAAAGCCGATGTGATGCTGGCGGGCGGAGCCGAAGCGACCATTGTGCCCATTTGCCTGGCAGGTTTTTCGTCCATGAAGGCGCTGTCTCGGCGTAACGGCGAACCAGAGAAAGCCAGCCGCCCCTTCGATGCCGACCGCGACGGTTTTGTGATGGGCGAGGGGGCCGGCATTCTGGTGCTCGAGTCGGAGGAACATGCCAAGGAGCGCGGCGCCGAGATTCTGGGCGAAGTGGCGGGGTATGCCGAAAGCTGCGATGCGTTTCACGTCACCGCGCCGCGGGCGGATGGTTCCGGAGCCGCCCGCGCTATGCGAGGGGCGTTAGAAGACGCCCGTGTGAATGCCGAGGACATTGGTTATTTCAATGCTCATGGCACCAGCACTAAATACAATGACATCGCCGAGAGCCGCGGATTGCAGATCGTGTTTGGACCGGACATGCCGCCGGTGAGTTCCACCAAATCCATGATTGGCCACTTGCTTGGGGCGGCCGGGGCTGTCGAGGCCATTGCTACGCTTATGGCCTTGCGGGAAGGCGTACTTCCGCCCTCGATCAATTACGACACACCCGATCCGGAATGCCCTATAAATATCATAGCGAACGAAGCGCGCGAGGCCGACGTTGCAATTGGCATGTCAAACTCGCTAGGATTTGGGGGTCACAATTCGTCTGTGATTCTCAAACGGTATGAATAACGACGCGTCACGGGTCCCGGAACTGCAAGCGCTCGCAAAACGATTGGGGATACGATTCGATAACATCGCACTCCTTGACCGGGCGCTTACCCACGCCTCTATTGCATGTGAGCAGCAGGATTCGTCGGACAACTACGAATCGCTTGAGTTTCTGGGCGATGCCGCGTTGGGATTGGCGGCGGCACACCTTTTATTCGAACGTGTGCCGGAGCGCACCCCGGGCGAATACAGCCGGATGCGTGCCGCGATCGTGAACCGGCGGTGTCTGGCCCGCATCGCGCGCGAATTGGATATCGCGCCTGCGATCAGGCTTGGCAAAGGCGAAGAACTGGCCGGTGGCAGAGCCCGCGCGGCCCTGTTGGCGGATTGCCTCGAGGCTCTGTTGGGAGCGTTGTATTTGGACCAGGGCTGGGAAGTCGCCCGCGCGTTTGCCGTACGCATACTCGAGCCCGAGGTGACGGGATTGCAAACGCGGCGGCAGATATGGGATTTTAAGTCGCGTCTTTTGCATTATTGCCAGGCGCGTCATATTGGTCTGCCAGAATTTGTGGTTGTTCGGACAGATGGACCGGACCACCGGAAAGAATTCGAAGTCGAAGTCCTGTTGCGCGGGGAATCCGCGGGCAGAGGCGTCGGTGCGAGTAAGAAGGAAGCCGAACAGCAAGCGGCGCGGATGGCATTGTCGCAAGAAGGGATTGCTTTCAACGAAGGAGAGTAAATCGGGCGTCGGGAGAAGGGTGCACACCGTTTCCCGACGATTAGTGTAAGGTAAAACAGGCTCAGTGCCGGCGTCTAGCCGGTGCGGGCGAAGGGAGTATGAAGACCTATGGGTGAAAGCGGATTCTTGGGCGTTGCCGGATTTGCCAGTCTCTGCGCGCTGGCGTTTGTGGCTTATTTGGCCAAATATGTGCTGTCCAAGCCACAAGGCAACGATAAAATGGCGCAGCTTTCGAAACTGGTGCAGCAAGGCGCGGCGACATTTTTGAAACGTGAATATACCTATGTGGCCGCCTTCGTCGTGGTCATCATGGCGTTTTTTCTTGTTGTTGGGTGGATTAAGCCTGAGCTTGGCCTGAATTGGCGGACGGCGATTGCCTTCTTGTTTGGCGCTGTTGCCAGCGCTTCCGCAGGCGTGCTCGGGATGTCCATCGCTACGCGCGCCAATGCCCGCACGACAGCCGCGGCCGACTCGGGCGGTGTGAAATCGGCGCTTGACGTAGCCGTCAGCGGTGGCGCGGTCATGGGTATGGGCGTGGTCGGCATCGCCGTTCTCGGCTTGATCATTGTCTATATCCTGTTTGATGGCCAGCCGACCATTGTGAACGGATATGCGATGGGGGCTTCGCTGGTGGCGCTATTCGGCCGGTCCGGCGGTGGTATTTTTACCAAGGGCGCCGATATGGGCGCGGACCTCGTCGGCAAGGTCGAGGCCGGTATTCCCGAAGACGACCCCCGTAACCCGGCGGTTATCGCGGACAACGTGGGCGACAACGTCGGCGACGTGGCGGGCCTGGGTGCGGACCTGTTGGAATCGTATGTCGAGGCCATTATTGCCAGTCTCGCGGTGGCTTTCATTATCTCACAAGCTACTGGCTCTGCAGGCGCGCTGTATGTAACGTCTTTCCCATACGTTGTGGCCGCTATTGGTATCTTTGCCTCGATTGCGGGCGTGATGTACGTCAAGCTGTTTGCACAAACCAATCCCCAAAAGGCGCTGATGTACGGGACGTACACTGCCGCTATTCTCTCGATTGCCGCGGTATTCATTTTCGCCGCTGTGGCCGGCGAATCGTTTATTCTCGGCGACACGACCTATGGGAAGTTCGGTCCTGCATGGGCGTGCGTGATCGGCATTCTCTCGGGCATCATCGTCGGGTTCGTCAGCGAATATTTTACGTCGGGTAGCTACCACCCTGTTAAGAGACTGGCTGAACGCTGCCAGACCGGTCCCGCGATTGCCGTGACGGAAGGTACGGCGGTAGGAATGCAGAGCACATTGATCCCTGTTTTGGCCCTAAGTATCGCCGTCGTATTTTCGTACCACCTTGCCGGCACCTACGGTGTGGCGCTGGCGGCTCTCGGCATGCTGGCTACCACGGGCATGGTTCTGGCCGTTGACGCGTATGGTCCCATCGCCGATAACGCGGGCGGTATCGCCGAAATGGCGGGATTGGACCCGAATGTCCGGAAGATTACGGACAATCTCGATGCGGTGGGTAATACAACGGCGGCCATTGGTAAGGGATTCGCTATTGGTTCGGCGGCTTTTGCGGCCATCGGCCTCTTAAGCGCCTTCATGCTTACGGTCAACGTCGTCCGTATCGACAGCGGGGTGGACGCGTTGGTTCCGTCTCTCGAGCAACCGCAGATTCTGGCGGGGGTGCTTATCGGCGCGATGATGCCGTTTTTCTTCTCGAGCATGCTGTTCCGGGCCGTCGGGAGATGCGCCGATCTGATAATTCTCGAGGTGCGGCGTCAGTTCAAAGAAATCCCCGGTCTTAAGGAAGGCAAAGAAGGCGTGATTCCGGACAGCACCACCTGTGTCGACATCGCTACAAAGGGCGCCATCAATGGCATGTTGTTGCCCGGTGGTCTGGCCATTCTGTTTCCTATTATTATTGGATTCGTGCTGGGGGCGGCTGGCTTGGCCGGGTTCCTGGTGGGCGCGATTGCCACCGGGGTCATGCTCGGCATTCAGACCGCTAACAGCGGCGGCGCCATGGATAATGCCAAGAAGTATATCGAAGAAGGCAACTTCGGCGGTAAGAACTCGGAGGCCCACAAGGCGGCCGTCGTGGGCGACACCGTCGGCGACCCGCTTAAGGACACCGTCGGCCCCTCGATCAACATCCTGATCAAGTTGATGTGCGTTATCGCCCTGGTGCTGGCGCCGTTGTTCGCCTTGAGATAACAAGCGACACTTTGTCTGTCGTAAACGGGCTCCCGTCATGTGGATCGGGGGCCTGTTTTTTGTTGATTTGCCAGGCCTGTGATAGGATAACCGCCGTGCCGCAAAGGAGAGGGAGTACCATGAAACCAGGCCGATTACGGTATGTATGTTTGCTGTTGTGCGTCGTGGGGGCGGCCTGCCAGACTACGGGGCCTACGCCGCCGGAACCCGAGGAACCGACCCTGCCTCCGCCCCGGGGGTATCAGCCCATGACGTACGTGTCGCCTATCCACTGGGAAGAGGGGGAATACTCCGACCTGTTCAGTGCGGATTCGTCGGCTGTATGGGTGGACAGTGACGTGGCTGAGATGAAGTACGAGAAGGAGGTTCAAGAGGGCGAGGCGCCGTCTCAGTATCTGCTAGCCCAAGCGCGGACAATCACCCGCAATTTTTTTGTATTCGAGTGCCACATCGAGTCTGTTTTCCGCGATACGAGCATTGCCTATGATGTGGTGGGATTCCGGGGCATTGATGTGCACCTGGAAACGCCCGACGGGAAACGCGTTCGGCCTATCCAGACGATTATAGGAACGCCGGTCGAGGAGGAGCAGCGCGGGACTCTCAAATTGTTTCGGCGGACGAATGTCATTGTGTTCCCCCGCGAGGATCTCTGGACGGGCGGCGACACCGTAGGGATTGGAATCGGATCGGTCCGGCTCGTGCTGACGGGCCACCGCTCCGTTTTCTATTTTGAGTGGCCGGAATTGCCCCAGGGCCCGGCGGAGGACGGCTGGAGTTGGAAACCATCGGAGAATGAAAGGTTCCAAGCGTTGAAGGTTTCTTTTTCCGACCTCTATGGGCGTTTGCGGCGTTTAGCGCACACCTTCGATTGAGGCTAGTTCACCGGAACGGTAACCATCACGTACCATGCGCTCCTGTTTGAAGACATTGACAATTGGGATAGGGATTGTGCTTATCCTGATTGCCGTCCTGTTGATTCTTGCGGCGACGCAGCTCAAGACCGTAGCGCATACGGGCATCGAACGTTCCCTCGGTATCGCGTTTCTGACCGACGTCACTGTGGAAGACGTCGACATTGGCCTTCGGGAAGGCCATATCGAGATGCGGAACCTGGTGGTGGGCAATCCCGCCAGTTTTCGGACCGGCTCCGCCATGGAGTTGGAAACGGTTGTGGTCGATATCGAATTGAGGACCATTTTTTCCCGGACGCCCACGATTCGTCAGATTACGGTTAAAGGGGCAAACGTTAATCTCCGCCATGAATTAACCGATGGCACCAACCTGACCATGCTTGCGCGGCATGCCTCACGGTTTTCCAGAGATGCCGAGAACGGAGAGACGGAGTCACGACCCGGTCTGCCCGAGGGCTTGGGCAGGGAATTTATTATCAAGGAGCTTGCGTGTGAGGAAGTGACCGTTGCCATGAGCAGCAATCTCATTCCAAAATCCGGCCTCAAAGTCAACGTAGCCCCCTTTACCCTCACGGAAATCAGCCAGGACCATCCCGTATCGACCGCGGAAGTGAGCGCGCTTTTCATCCGCTCGCTCATCAAGCAAACGCTCTCGACGAAAGGCCTTTTGCGTCCCATTGCCGATCTGTTGCGAGGGGAGGGAGAAAAGGAAGAATCGGACGTGAGCCTTATCGAGGAACCCGAGCCCGAACTGGCGGACTAATGGAACAGGCGGGAATGCCGCGAACTTACATCAAGGGGGAGCCAGACGCTATCGCCATTTTTGGGCAGCCAATTCCTGGAAGAAGCGGCGGCTGGGCTTGATGCCCGTTTCGCGCGTATCGGCAGGCCATGGAAGGTAGGCCACAGGAAGTTTGTATCCCGAGAGGCGGTTCCCCAAGTGCTTGTGCAGATATTGCGGATTCAGGCTGAAGCCCGGCGCCGGCTCGACGAATGCAAGGGGACGGTGTCCAAATTCAGGATGGGGAACGGGCACAACAATGGCGCGCGCCACGTCATCAAAGGCGCACAGGACGGCCTCGATTTCCTCGGGTTGAATGTTCTCGCCTCCCGAGATGAAGAGATTGTCTTTCCGACCGGTTACCACAAGATTCTCGCAGGTATCGAAGTGCCCGATATCACCCGTTGGAAACCAGCCGTCCGGCGTTGCAGGGCGATGGATTGAGCCGTCTTCGGCGAGGTAGCCGAGAAACAACGTCCGGCCGGATACCTCTATTTCGCCGTCTTGGGCAGTAC
>JAWODE010000732.1:0-3673 GCA_046483455.1 Candidatus Hydrogenedentota bacterium
GCATTCCAGTTTTCCCAACGAACCAGCATTTCCGCGTCCGATTCCTCGACAGGGCGCATCCGAATGGCCAGGCTTATCGCCGCTCGCAACATGCTAAACATCGAGAGTCCCGGACGTTTCCTCGCTGTCGGCGTCAGGGTCTGATAAATCCGCGTGAAATTAACGCCTGCATCGGAAAGCGTGTTAAACGCGGATACCGCCGCGGCCATCCACGAGCGTTGGGCGTCGCACCAGGGTTCATGGGGCCGATGAAAGTGACCGCTTAGCGCACCATGCACCGCCGCGCGGCCGCCCCCGCACAAATGACGCGCCCAACAGCGCAGACATGGGCCTGTCGTTGGCACGCCCATGTCTTCGTAGCGCTTGATGCCTGCCTCGTCAATCGCATTCTCGCGCAATGAACCATGGCGGAACTGCTCTTTGCCGAAAACTCGCCATGAGGCATACACATCGCCGTGTTTATCAATCCCCAACTCGTTTGTCCCAATAGGGTCCGAGCGCTGAACGGGCTGGCCCTCATAAATGCGGTAGAAAAGCGACGCGATGGGGTCCAGCCGGAAGTAATGGCCCTCGAGCAGGCGCCGGGCGTAGTACACCGCGCTGGCGCTCAACCCCGGCAACATGTCAGCGGGCGGCATGTCGGGGTGGGCGACAAACGTCGCATCGAGATCGAGCTCGATGACCTTGAAGCCTGCCTCATCAAGCGTCTGAACGACCTCCCCGAAATCCGCCGTATCGGGACGCACGACGATGCGCCCCCGAACGTCACCTGCTCCGGGTTCAAGGGCCTTTTTGAGTTGTGCCAGCGAAAATGCTTCCCCGCGGGCCAGTGGCTTGAGATAGTCACGGACGTTTTCGGGTGCTCTAAACTCGAGCCGCGCACTGATCGTGTGGTTCCTCAACGCCTCTGAAAGGGGGGCTATGTTGATATCATGCACACGCACCGCGGCCGTGAGTTCTTTCGCAGCCAGCCGGGCCGCACGCAGCGCATGAGCACACAGAGTGGCAACCGTCTCCAGATCGTGAATATGTCCTTGTTCCAGAAATTCGAGTTCGAGCGCCTTCTGGTTGCCCGCTCGATCAAGTAGGAGATGCGCTGCGTCGTGCCCAATGGAAGAAACGCTATCTGGTGTTCTTTCGGCGCTTTTTTGGAACCAGCGCCGTTTTTCGGAAGCGGTTTCCGGTGAAGCTGGTGGAGGAAGCTCGACGGTCAGCCGTTTCAGGCCGTCCTCGATTTCGTAGCGTTCCTGCAATTCCTTTACCGATACGCGAGGCAGAATTGACTTGACGTTCCGCAGCCATTCCAGCTCGCCCACGACCTCATAAATCTCGCGTTCCGAATGCTTCGGTTTCAGTTCATGCACAATGCGGCTGATCGTCGTGGCGGGATATAGAGCGAGAACATCCCAGCAAATCTCATCGCATTCGAAACAGAAACAGGTCTCGGGGTCGATGGCAAAACGCCTGCCGTCCAATTCGAATCTGTGCAGCGCGGGCCCCGCCATCAGTAGGCCCCCAGCGTGCCTTTGTCACGGCTCCAATTCTCGAGGTACCGGAAACACGTAATGCCGATCAGGGTCCAGATGATGCAGTTGAGGATCAGAAAGTAGAAACTGGGGTGCACAAAGATGGATCGAAATACGCCATCCATCTGTTGCCCTTTAACCAGTACATATTTTAAAGAAATAGCCGCATCGGTAATGGGAACGCAGTGCGCCGCTGCCCGGAACCATATCGGAAAGCGGTGAATCTGCTCTGAACCAACGGCGATTAGCAGCAAAGCAAGTCGAATTAACAGGGCAATTTGTCCGGTTTGCTTAAACACAAGTACCAACCCGCCCACCATGAAACCGAATCCAATGAGGTTGAAATAGGTCAATCCGAGAAGCACCACCGCCGCAAAGGGGTCCCAATGGATGCCCCCCTCCAAACTGGCCGCCAAGAGGCTGAGCAAAATCGTGTACGTCACAACGCTCGTAACCGCGGTTACAAAGGACCGGGCTATAAAATTGGTCACCAGACCGTGGGGACTCATGCATACCTGCTCCAGCTCGCCCGTTCGCGCCATACCTTGGAGTCCTTGAGTGAATAATCCCACGAGTCCAATGGCAACCATTCCCACCAGAAATCCCACAATTTTGTCGAAAATGCTTTCGGAATAGTTCGCCAGCATTTCCGGGCTCGACACGAAGGCAAGAACCAATAACATCAAAAAGCCGTAACTGATCATCAAGCCGGTCAATGTCGCAAACCAGTAGCGGCGCATAATAATCAGGCCCCGCACTATTTCGGCCTTCAACACTAGAAAAAAGCCCATATCCCCGTTCCTTATTCCGTAGCGCCCCCGGTAATCCGAAGGAAAACATTCTCGAGATTCTGCTGCCGCAAATTCACGGACCGCAATTGTATGCCGTTCTCACGAAGCTTCCCGATGATCTCGTACAAAGCCTCCGACCGCACGCTGTAATCGTGTTCGATGCCCACGACACACAGGACTTCGCCGGCTTGCTCCTCGATGGAAACGTCCAGCACCCCTTCGATGTCTTGCAAGACGCCATTCGCGGGCGCTTGGTCGAGCCGAAGCTCGTAAATCTGTTCACTAAACAGATCGAGCAGCTCATCCGTTGGCTTGCATGTTGCAAGTTCGCCCTCATTAATAATACCGATCCGGTCGCATAACTCCTGGGCGACACCCATGTCGTGCGTGGTCACCAAGGCTGTCTTGTTGTGTTCGCGGGTCATCTCGATAATGCGGTCTTTGATGGACCGGGCGCTCTGTACGTCCAGTCCGGTCGTTGGTTCGTCCAGCAGAATCACGGTCGGATCGGCAATCAGGGCGATGCATATGGCCAGTTTCTGCTTCTGGCCCCGCGAGAGACGGCGCACCTGAATGTCTTTTTTCTCGCTCAGTCCAATAAACTCGAGCAGCTCGTACGAGCGTTGTTTCAGAGTTTTGCCGGAAACGTCTTTAAGATTGCCGAAATAAGCCAGGTTTTCGAGGCACGTCAACGGCCAGATCGAGGTGCGCGTGCCCTCGAGCACCACGCCGATTCTCTTCAGCACTTTTAACCGCTGTCGCTCGACGTGCAGACCGTCTACGTAAACATCCCCCGCCGTAGGCCGTATCAGGCCCGATATCATCTTCACCAGCGTGGTTTTTCCCGCACCGTTTGGTCCGAGCAATCCGAAAATTTCCCCGCGGCGGATTTCGAACGCTACCTTTTTTACGGCATGAATCCGCCGTTTCTCGTAGAGTTGGCGTTTTCCCGTGGTTTCGTTCTTGCTGAAGAAATGGCGCGTGTAAAAGACTTTTTCGACGTTGTCTGCGCGTATGATAGAGTCGCTAGTCATGCCAAATCCGATTGTTGGTGTACCACGGAGCGTTCGACCTCCTGCAAGGCCTGTTCTTCATTGCCCAGTTCCTCGAGTTTTCCCAGAAATTCGATGCCCCCGCCGACAGCATAAGGATCGGTAATTATCCTGACACCGTTGCCATTCGTGATCAGAAAACAGGCATGCCCCAACCACCTGATCTTCATTTGGTCTCCTCCATTTCCGGCGACGTCGAGGGCGTGGACGGCGTCGCTGTGCAGGAGTTCGCTGAGGGTGTCGACCACCCTGTATGCACGGTTTTCGATGACGTAAGGAAGACTCATATCACTCTGTCCATTCA
>JAWODE010000005.1:0-10050 GCA_046483455.1 Candidatus Hydrogenedentota bacterium
ACGCGGAGTAACTGTAGCGCGGATATTTCACAGCCTTGGGCCGGCGAGCCTGTGCTGCCTTGGGTAGCACAGGTTGCATGAACACGTTGCGCTTGCTTCAACGCTCGACCAGGCTGTGAATATCCCAGACTATGTGATCACCCAAAATGTCCGATGCGTTCTCCGTAAACTTAAGTTGGCGCGTTTTCTCACAACACAGGTGAACCTGAGTTGTGAGAAATGCGCGGTAGATCTGTTTGTTTGGCCGGCGGGCGCCCGATCAGTTCGGGAAATCGCGTGTTCGTCACATCGTTGTCTCAAGCGCAAGATGGTGCACTGAAAACTGTCGACCGCCGGCTTCGCGGTTCCCACCTGTTGTTGCGATACGCCCCGAGGGATGATGGCGGGATTACTCCGTCCGCAAGGCGTCGAAGTTCTCGCGTCCGAGACCAATTCGGATAGCCAGCACGATACACACGAGGCCAGTGGCTGCAATGCCGGCGAGGATCATGGTCTGAAGGCCGATCGAGACTGAGGAGCCGGCGGAGGTCACCGTGGGCGTCATGGCAATAGCCGCGGCAATGCCGCCGATGAGGACTCCGATGCCGAGCAGGAAAGCGTACTCGACGAAAAACAGCCTGAACAGGGCGCTGCTCTGGAAACCCACGGCGCGGAGCATGGCGATCTCGCGGCGGCGTTCCAGGAGATTACGTAGAACCACAATCCCGAGTGCCGCACTGCCGAGGATCATGCCCAGGCCGCCCAGCACCAGGAACATGGCCAGATAGGTGGATTCGACGGTATAGAAACGCCGGAGGCGCTCTACGGTCGACACGGCATTCATTCCCTCTTTCTCGAATTCCGCATTCAGTCTATCCGCTACGGATTCCTGCTCTTCGGGCGGGGTATCGATAAGAAACATGCGGAAGCCGTCTTCCGAGGGAAACAGCCGTGTGAACCATTTGTCGGAGATGAGAATTGTGCCCTGAAACACAGACAGGCGCATCGGGAGGGTGCCCACGAGTTTCACGTCAACCTTATTTCCTGCTTCATCGCGGTAGTGAAGCGTATCACCGTCTTCGACGCCGGTCTTCTTCTGAAGTCCCCACATGGCGGTGTCCGAGTCGCCGACGAGGGCGGGTACCGCCCCCTCGGGAAGGTCGAGGCGGAGCTTTTCCCATAGGCCGTCTTGTCGGTTTTTTCTAGTAAAAGCGCCGAGTTGGGACAACTTGTCAGCGTTGACCCCCAGAATCCGGGGGGTTTGGGCGCGGTTCAGATTAAGGCAGCTTGCGTCGTCGCCGTCATACACCCGGAGGGTGACGATCTTAACCCCGGGCTCGTCAAGCGCCTTGGCGGGATTTTCGGTCAGGGGAACCGTCGTTTCGGCGAACAATTCGAAACCGCCGGTGCCGGCAAACCGTTTGTCGGCGTGGGCCGTGATGTCGTGTTGCATTGAGGACACCGCGAGGACCAGGAAAGAGCCCGTCGCGAGGAGTGCGGCCACACTCAAACTGCGTCCTCTCCGCCGCGAAGCGTTCTCGAGAGACAGCGAAGTGAAGGTAAGGTGGTCTACGGAGCCTTGGGACGTCATGCGCCCGAGGAGGTATCGCAAAAGCCCTACGCCGGAGAGCAAAAGCAGCGCCCCCGCACCGAAAAACACCAGGGCGACTTCCGCAACATTCGCGGCCAGCGCATAGGCGCTTAACCCAATGGCTACAAATGAACCGGTAACGGGCGGCCAGAGCCTTAACGTTCGGCGCCGTTTCGGCGTTGTACGCGCAATCTCCTGCGAGAAGTCCATTGTGAGAAGTTCGCGTGGGCGATGGCGCGTTTGGCGCCACATGGCAATAGCCATTGCTCCAAGGGCGCACACGAGGCTGACCGCCCCGCCGGTGAAGACTGTACCGGGCGCGGCATAATAGAGGATATGTGTGTGCGCGACCGCTCCTTGCCAGTAGTGGCTCAAGCCGTAAATGAGGATACGGGTGTACACGGTGCTTGCGGCGGCCCCGACGCCTGCTCCAAGAATTGCGCTTGCGCTTGCCTCCGTCAGGAACAGCGCCCGAATGTGCCGGGGGCGGAAACCCATTGCGAGCAAAACCCCCATTTCGGACGCCCGCTGTTGTACTCCGAACACAAAAAGCAGCGCCGTGAGGATCAGGGACGCAACGATCAGGAAAAAACTCATTCCCAGGAACAGCCCGCCGAGGTCAATGGCTTGTTGGACAGCCTCAAAAGCTTGTTCCCGGACAGGTATGACAAACAGGCCTACTTCATCAGGCGCAACCTGTTCACGCAGTGTATCGCGTATAGTCTTTTCCGCTACAACATCCGCGGGAAAGCGCACCGTCATGAACTTCCCAAAACGATTGGCCCACATTGTCTGGCCCGCGGCGAGTGTGCACAGGAACTTGGGCGTAGGGCCGTATTGATTCCAATAATACTCGTTGGCCTCGTCCGCGAGTTTTTCATCCTCCATCGGCATGCCGATATCCCAGTCCTGGCACCGCTCGACATCCGTCAAACCGGGAAACTCAGGCATCAAATCGCGTTCGGTTTCCAGATCGGCCAGCTTGACGATGCTGTGGACCGTGAAACGGCGTGTTTTCTCGACAAAATCGTTCGAGGGGGTGAGTTCATAGTACCGGACTTCGATAGTGTCGTCTTTGCTTGCATGGATCTCGTCGGCGAGCCACTGGTTAATAATCATATGATCATCAGGCATGTTGTCCGGCACCGGGCCGGCAGTCGCGAAGGAATAAGGGGTGGACCTGTTGCCCTTGGCGATGGAATTGACCAGATACGATAGGGTTCCCCGGGCTTCCGGAAGCGAAAGGGCAGCCTCGGCCACCGCGTTTCGCAGGAAGATACGGTCCGTTTCGAGTTGGATGATACCGCTGGGGTGGGTTTCGAGTCGCAGGCCGACATATCTCGGCCGCCACACCTTGCGTAACGCTTCCCTTACCTCTTCCTGGGGTGTGCCTTGTCCCACGAGGGCCAGGTCGACGCGCCCATTGAGACCGGTCTGTTCTTGAAGCCATGCGAGATCGATAAACGCGTTGTACGGCGCGGCCTGGGAAGCCGTGAGGCTGAACCGCCCCAGACCGGTGTCCGGCAGCACGGCCTTGACCGTACAAAGTGCGCGCGTCGAGGTATCCTCAGCGCGTGACGACAGTGGGGCGTCGCGCGGCAGGATACCGGGTTTGATAATGCGGAGCGCCACCCGCTCGCCTTCCTGAACCCCTAGCGCATGGGCCAGACGTTCATTCAAAGCGGTTTCGTATTCGCCGAGAGAGGGCGCCACATCCGGGTCAAAATCCCAGAATTCGGGCGAAATTCCGACGACACTCACCTGATTTATCTGTTTGCTCTGTTCGACCTCGCCTGCGACAGCCATGCCGCGGAGCGTGAGAGCGGGGACAATCGGCGCAGGGATAGTGCCTTGCAGGTCGTCAACGAGTGCTTGGGAGAAAAACCCGCCGCGGGATTCAATGGCGAAGTGAATCCCGCCAAGGCGTGCAAGGGCGTATCGACGAAGCGAATAGTCGGTGCTGTCGCCCACCAGGAGTGCCCCGGTGAGAATGGCGGCAGCAAGGGCGGTGCCGGCGGCCGCTCCGGCATGCATGCGCCAGTGAAACCGGAGGCTGTCGAGCACCAGCCTCAAGAAGTTCATTGTGTGTTCCCCTTCGGATTAAGCCGTCCATCGCGCAGCTCGAGCATGCGGCCCATGCGCTCCGCCACCGCCATGGCATGCGTGACAACCAGGAGTGTCATGTTTTCTTCCCGGCTGAGCTCGAGCAGCAGGTCCACCAAGGCCGACGCGCTTTCTTCGTTGAGCGAGCCCGTGGGTTCGTCAGCCAGCAGGAGGCGGGGCTCGTTGATGAGGGCCCTTACCACGGCGGTTCGTTGGCGCTCGCCGCCGGAGAGTTGTCCCGGGCGGTAATGGACACGTTCAGAGAGTCCAACCCGCTCGAGTAATTCCCGGGCGCGCGCTTTTTTGTTTGCGGCCCCGCCATGGACCAGCGTAGGGACGAGGACGTTTTCGAGTGCCGTGCACTGCGGTAAGAGATGATGGAACTGGAACACGAATCCAACGGAAGTGTTGCGGAACTTTGCCAATTCTTCGGCTTCCAGCGCGCTGAGGTCTTTGTCCTCGAACTCGATAGACCCTGAGGAGGGTTTATCGAGCGCGCCGATGAGATTGAGAAGGGTGCTCTTGCCGCAGCCGGAGGGGCCGACCACCGCCACCGATTCTCCCGGTGTCATGCGCATGTTGACCCCCTTGAGCACCTGCGGGGGCTCTGGCGCGTTTTCATACGCCTTGGTAACGTCACGCACTTCGAGCAAAGCGGATGACTCACTCATCTGCACACGCCTCCTGACCGCGACCTAATGGAAAGCCGCCACCGTTCCGTCGTCACACCCGACCAGCACCAAGTCGCCGTAAAGGGCGGGCGAGGTTATCTCATCGCTGACTTCATACGACCACAGTTTACGTCCGTCTTCAAGCCCGAGTAAAAACAGCGTGCCTTCCGCTCCACCAACGACCTTATCGCCTGCGATAACAGCCGAGGTTGCCATGGCGTCCGCTGAAAACGTCCACTGTGATTCGCCCGTATCCCGTGCGAGACCGTACACGTCGCCCCCTGCGTTTCCAAAGACAACCCATTCGTCGCTGACGGCCGGGGTGGTAAATGCTTCATCGTTGCAGTCCGTATTGCGCCATACGAGGACGCCCGTGTCGGTATCCGCCCGCACGACGGCGCCGCTGCGGCTTCCGGAATAGGCCTCGTTTCCGATGACAGCCACGCCACCGGCGATTTGCGAATCATCACCGACCGGAATATTGCGCAGGAGCTCGCCCGTGTCGGCCGAGAAAACGTGAAGGGCGGCCGCGCAACTTCCAAAAACAACGGTGCCTCCACCGACGCCCGGAGAGCCGTCACAGCGTTCCACCCCGTCGGATTGCCAGATGGACTCGCCCGTTTCGAAATCGAGGCAATGGAGCACGCCGCTGGTCTGCTCGATGACGTACACCCGCGCTTCCTCTTGTCCGTTTCCATTAAGGAGAGCGATATTCGCCGCACCCAAAATGGTGCCGTCGAGGTCGGCCCGCCACTTGATCTCCCCCGACGCCGCATCAAGCGCGAACAGGATGCCGTCCAACGAACCGGCGAGAAGCGTTTCGCGGAAGTAGGTAGGAGGGGCGTCAAATTGCTGTTGGGTAGGGGACCATTGGTCGCGCGCCTCGCGCGGAATAGCGGTGGACCACACCTTGCTGCCCTCGGGGTTGACAGCGTAGATTCGGCCCTTGCTGTTGATGAAATAGATGCGTTTTTTGCCCGCGACGGGGGTGGTGATCACCGGAGCGCCCGCCATAAACCGCCACGCAAGGGTTAGTTCTTCAGGCAGATGGGTTTCGGCGACGCCCCGAAGCGAGAAATCGCCGTGATAGGTGTTCCAGGGAACATCGGGGCGAGGGGCGGTGTCGTCTTTTGCAGTCCCTTCGCGAGGTTTTTCTTCAGGCGAAACCGCCGGAGCGGGCGTGTTGTCGCTTTTGCTGCATCCCACTGCGGCCAAGATTGCGACTGCCGTGACGCACGCGAAATAACAGGGCCATTTCCTCATGATGTCACCAGTCGCTTGTATACAGCCAGAACGTTTTCCATCGTTTTTTCGACGCTATATTCCGCAAGGGCTCTTTCACGGCCTTGACGGCCAAGTTTGTAGGTGTGGGCAGGATCAAGCAGGAGTTGTTCCAGTGCGTTTGTGAGCCCGTCCTCCGTGCCGGGATCGTAGAGAATGCCGCCGCCCGTTTTTTCGATGATCTCGGGGAAGGCGCCCGCGACAGGCTGTACGACGGGCACGCCACATGCCAGCGCCTCGATAATGAACGTGCCAAAGGCTTCTCCGCCGGGAACCGGTACCGACAGCACGGACAACGACCGCAGAAACTCGTGGCGCGACGGCCGGTCAAAGTGCTCGATGATCTCGACATCCTTCTCGATGCCGTGTTTGCGCAGTTCGGCCCGGATGTGTTCGAGAAAAGGAGTATCTTCGGCGGTCTGCCCCCCGGTCAGGCGCAGTCTGAGATTCGGTATGCGGCCGCGTTCCTTAATTTGAATAAACGCATCGACCAGCAGCCCTACGCCGAGGCTTTTGGTCAAGCGGGATAGATATCCGATCGCGGGCGGGTTCGGGGGAGCCGGAACGGGCTGGATATCATCCAGTTCCATCCCGACAGGGGCCACCGTTATTTTGTCGCGCGGAATGCTCATGCGGCGGCTCATTTCGTCCGCGTACCAATTGCTCACAGCGATGAATCCATCCACCTCCCGCGCCTGCGCCGACATGGTCTCCCAGCACTGGCTGCCGTGTGGCTCGGGGATGATGTCGAGCCAGGTATGCTCATCCTGAAGGGTGCACACGAGGGGTACGCCCAAGGTGTTTCGCAATTCGTTGGCGACCCCCAGAAGGAGCGAATCCGACGCGTGTATCAGGTCCGGTTTTTCCTGTTCTTTGAGCCATTCGGTCAGGCGTTCAATTTCTTTGCGCTGGTTGCCGTCGCGACCCTGAAGCATCGAGAGGGTCATGCCCCCTAATTTGGCGGCGCTCATCGAGCCCTCGCGTGCGGCCGCCTGTTTCAGCATCCAATCGGAGTCGAAGAATTTGTCGAGCCAGCGGGGGGTTTTGCGGAAGATGCTGAATTTCTGCTGCAAATAGACGTTGATGCCGCCGAAAAAAACGGGGGCATGCTCGTCGAGGCCTTCGGTATCCACGTTGAGCGGTAGATAGAGGGGTACCAGCATTACCTCGACCCCCTGGCCCCGCAAGGCCCGTACCAGGGCGGCATCGCGCATGCAATTCTGGCAGTAGAACGTGCCTCCGGTTCCCGGAATCAACTGTACCACTCTCATGATTCCCGTTCCTCCCGCTTTCGCCACGCCAGGGCGGCTGTGGGACAGGCCTCGACGCATTCGCGCGCTGTTAGGGTGAGCGCCTCATCCAGGGAATGCCCCAAAGGCGGCTGTACGCGCACGCCAAAACCCCGCTGGACAAATGCCATCCCGAATGGTTCCCTGCCTTTTGCCGTGATCTCGACGCAGAGGCCGCAGCGGATGCACTTCCCCGGGTCGAACGAAATTGTATCCGTCACCTGGACCGTTTCGATATTTGGGCGCTCGACCTCGCGATAGGCAAACTGTTTCGCACCGTACTCCGTAGCGTACTTTCGCAATTTACATGATTCGAGTTTCAGACAGTCGCAATGAAGGCAACGTTTTGCTTCTGCCTGAATGCTTTCATGCTGACGCCCCTGTCCTTGCGTATCCGGGCTCATGCGTGGGGTTGCGAACGCCGCCTTCTCCGAGTCCCGGATTTCGACAAGGCGGCAATCGAAGGGTTTGCGCAAAGACGGCGCCGGTAAGCCGCGCAGAAACCGGTCCGTTTCCTCCGCCACGTGCTTGCCTTCGCCGACGGCACTCACGGCCAGGGGAAGCTCAATCGCGGTGAACACGTGCTCTTCGTCTTCCATATCTTCGAGAGCCTCGTCTTCGCATGCCAGGAGCACGGCATCGAAGGAATTCAAAACCCCTTCGACCGAAATGGCCTCGCCGACGTTGCAATTGGTGCGTAATTCGACGCCGAGTTTCAGGATTGACTCGAGCTCAGTCTCGAATACCGCGCGGGGCAGTTCACTTTCGTCCAGGTCGCGCAAGGCCCCGCCCGCCCGGTCCTCGCGCTCGAAGACGACGCACTGGTGGCCCCGGCAGGCAAGGGTCCATGCCGCCGATAAACCGGCGACGCCTCCCCCGATAATGGCCACGCGCTTGCCCGTGGATTCCGCCGGCTCGGGAACGAAACCGCTTGACGGCAACACGTCTTCGGCAAGGCGGCGGTGCGTTTCTTTGATAAGAAGAGGTTCGTCGAATGTCCCGCGATGGCATCCGCGTTCGCAGGGGGCGTTACAAACCCAGCCCAGGGTTGCGGGCAGGATCAACGTCTCTTTTGCGAGCCGCGCGGCGCCGACGATGTCGCCCGCGGCAACTTTACGCATCATGAGGGGCACGTTAAGCGTTGCCGGGCAGATGCGCCGACACGGAGCTTCGCAGTCGCCCACGTGTTCGCTCAGCAGTAACTGCAGGATTTCCTTGCGCGCGGCATGTATCGCCTTGTTGTGTGTCTCGATGACCATACCGTCTTCCGCCGCGGTGGCACAGGAGGGAAACGTTTTGCCGCTTTGTTTGTCGTGGACGACGCAGAGCATGCAGGAAGTCAGGGGCCGAACGCCGTTGACGTGGCAAAGCGCGGGAATCTCGATCCCGAGGCGGGCGGCGGCATCCATCACCGACGTACCAGCGGGCACTTCCACGTTCTTGCCGTCTATGGTTAATCGCGGCATTCTGTCATTCCACCTTGACCGCATCGACCGGGCAAATCTCGAAACAGCCGTTGCATCGCGTGCATTTCTCCGGATCGATTTCGTGTTGTTCGTACGGTCGAAAGGCGATGGCCCCGGACGGACAATTCAGCGCGCATTTGGTACAGCCGATGCAATCTTCGGTTATCGAGTAGGTGATTAGGTTTTTGCACTTGCCCGCCGGACACCGCCCCTCGACATGGGCCTCGAACTCGTCTCGAAAGTATTGCAATGACGTCAGGACCGGATTCGGGGCCGTCTTTCCCAGCCCGCACAAGCTGTTGTTTTTGACGAAGTGGGCCAGTTTCTCGAGTTCGGCGAGGTCGCCGGCCTCGGCCTTGCCGCCGCACAAACGCTCGAGGATTTCAAGCATCCGTTTTGTGCCTACGCGGCAGGGCGGACATTTCCCGCACGATTCCCACTGGGTAAATGATAGAAAATAGCGGGTCATCTCGACCATACAGTCGGTCTCATCGAGCACAACGAGTCCACCGGAACCCATCATGGCGCCCGCGGCACTCAACGCTTCGTAATCGATAGGCGTGTCGGCCAGTGAAGCGGGGATGCAGCCGCCGGAAGGGCCGCCGACTTGCACGGCCTTGAATTTTTTGCCTCCCTGAACGCCCCCGCCGATGTCTTCCACAATCTCGCGGATGGTGGTGCCCATGGGAACTTCGATGAGGCCCCCGCGGTTGACTTTGCCTGCCAGTGAGAAGACTTTAGTGCCTTTGCTGTGCACGGTGCCCAACGCGGCGAAGGCCTCCGCGCCGTGCCGCATGATCCAGGGTACCAGCGCAAAGGTCTCGGTATTGTTGACCAGGGTCGGACAGCCATAAAGACCTTCCTGCGCGGGATAAGGGGGCCGGAAACTTGGTGTGCCGCGGCGGCCCTCGACCGCCGCAAGCAGCGCCGATTCCTCTCCGCACACGAATGCGCCGGCACCGTGCATGATTCGAAGATGGAACGTATGCCTGCTGCCGCGGATGTTTTCGCCAAGGTATCCGGCGTCTTTACAGATACGGAGGGCTTCCTCGACGCGCGCCACCGCCAACGGATATTCCGCCCGAATATAGAGGATGCCTTCGTGTGCGCCCACCGCGAGCGAGGCGATGATCATGCCTTCGATCACGCGGAAAGGATACGATTCGAGAATCATGCGGTCCATGAATGCGCCCGGGTCGCCTTCGTCGCCGTTGCAGACGATGTATTTTTTCGCGCCCGGGGCATTCCGCACCACCTCCCATTTTTGGCCGGTGGGGAACCCCGCTCCTCCTCTACCGCGAAGCCCGCTTGTGCGGATGGTGTCGATAATGGCAGCGGGTCCAAGCGCGGCTTCTGAAGCGGCTGCGTTCGCCGATGCAGGAAGGAGGCATTTGTTCAACGCCTCGAATCCGTCTAAACGGATGTATTCGTCGAGGTCGATCGGATCGATGGCCCCGCAGTACTCCGTGGCCAGCCGCTGTTGCTTATCCAGAAACGCCGCGACGGGCTTATCGCGGGTGTCGATGCTGTGCTCTGCAAGCACATTGCGGTGGTCGTCGGAGTATAACTGTTCGAGCCACTTGCCCATGCGCGACCGGATGCGGACACTACGCTTACGGGGTGCGAAATGCCGCGTCACAATCTCGGGAACGTCTTCGGCCCGCACTTTT
>JAWODE010000138.1:0-4278 GCA_046483455.1 Candidatus Hydrogenedentota bacterium
TTTTTCCTCTGGCAGGGAATATATGTCCTTGAACACGCTTAATTTATCCAAACTCACCTCACAAGGCAGTCTCCAATTGTTAATGCCCTTTGTTAAAAGAAGATAAGTTGGTTTAATCCTTTATGACTGGCATGCCGTTCGGCCAAGATACGAGCCGCTCCCGCGGCGCTGTGGCGGATGACCACGAGGTCGGTGTGCATGGCTTCGATGTTGTAGAGGGTATCGTGAAGCGTCTCGCCTTTTTTTGCGCTTGACGCGGCCACGTTCATGGTGAGGGTGTCGGCGCTGAGGCGTTTGGCGGCGAGTTCAAACGAGGTGCGGGTGCGGGTGCTGGGCTCGTAGAACCAATTGACCACGAGGCGGCCCTGAAGCAAAGGGACTTTCTTGATGCCGCTTTCGCGCTGCGATACGGCGAGGAAGTGGGGCGCCGTGTCGAGGATCATCTCGAGCTCCTCGCGCGAGAGAGCCTCGAGGCCCACAAGATCCTTGCGCGTCCAGACGCGTTGTCCGGTCTCGCTCACCGTGGTCATGTCACTCCCTTTCCTCGTCCGTTGTGCGGTCCCCTCCGCGTTCAAGAAGCACCACGTCTTCCCCGTCGATTTCCTCGATGCGTACCGCGATATGGTCCTCGGCGGTAGTGGCAACGGACCACCCGAGGTAATCGGGCTGAATCGGGAGCTCGCGGAGCCCGCGGTCGACGAGGCAGGCCAGTTGAATGCGTTGGGGGCGGCCATAGTCTATCACCTCGTCAAGGGCGGCCCGAATCGTGCGGCCCGCAGCGATCACGTCGTCCACCAGGATGACCGTCATGCCGTGGATATCGAAATCGAAGTGCGTTTCGTTGCCGACCGTGGCGGGAACGCGCCCGCTTCGCAGGTCGTCGCGGTAGAGGGTGGTGGCGAGCGAACCCAGGCGTGGCCGGGCTCCGGTCATCTCCTCGATATGGGCGGCAAGTCGTTCCGCAAGGGGGCGGCCCCGGCTGAGAATACCTAGAAGCGCGACGTTGGCCATGGCCTCATGAGCTGCCGCGATTTCCTGGGCAATTCGCCGCAGAGCCGCGTCAATGGCCTCGCGGTCCATGACCACGGTCGTTTCTCGATGGTTGTTTGCGTCGGTCATGCGCTTTCCTGGGCTCGGTTCGCACCCGGAGACGTGAACCTTGGGCAAAAAAAAGCCTTCTCAGCTGCTGAGAAGGTACTTTGCGCTGGTCGCCCTATTCACTTCGATGCGCCCCTCCGGGTCAATTTTCCAAATCCTAACAATCCGCGCCTGCGCTGTCAAATTCAGGAGGACGAGACGTGAGAAGGGACGGCGAGGACTCAAAAGACCAAAAAGACGGGAAGAGGCAGAGCACCATGAGCCCTTCGGCTCACCCGTAGACCATGAAAATAGGGTCCGCCACGTTGCGGCAACGGAGGACGGGCATTCCTGCCCGTCGATAAAACCACCGCGGACGGTTACGTCCGCACTTCTTGTAATACCGACCGGCGAGGGCGCCGGTCCCACACCGGAGAAATTTTCGAGGCAGCGAACCATGAGCCCTTGGGCTCACCCATAGACGATGAAAATGAGGGGGCGACTTGTTCAAAAACCTTGGTACAGTCCCGTCTCGCTCCTTCGTCGCTCACTTGGTACAGTCCCGGTTTTTGAATTTTCGAGGCAGACCCAGGTTTGCTGCATAAACCGCCGGGTTCGTCCCTACTTTTCGCTCAATCCCAATGGTTTAAGGACTTTTTTAACAGCTTCACAGTCCCGTCTTACACCTGTCGACACTCGCTTGGTAAAGTCCCCTTTCCGTCCAGTTCAAATCCGCTCCGGAAAACGTGTATGCTATCCGCGTTTCGCGTTGCCTGAATGTTTCCAGGCTCGATTCCTGGGGGTATCTTGAACGGTCGCCAAAGAGAGGGAAGAACTTCGGTCGCAAGAGCGGCTCACTCAGAAAACCGTGCCGCAGCGCGAATTAAAGAGACTCTGCTATACCTATTCCTCGCCGGTCTCTTCTGCCTCTTCGGCTGCAACGTCATCATTCCGCAGCCGCGGGATGAGTATGTCGACGGACGTTTGCGGATCACCTATTGGGAGAAATGGACGGGGCTCGAGGGGGAGGCCATCCAGCGGGTGGTGGACCGCTTCAACAAGAAGCAGGACCGAATCTACGTCGATTTGGTGACCATGAGCCAAATCGACCGGAAGGCGCTGGTGGCTATCGCGGGAGGCGACCCGCCGGACCTGGTGGGCCTGTGGAGCGCGGGCCTGTCGCAGTTTGCCGAGAAACGCGCGCTCATGCCGCTCGAGCCGTTCATGGAAAAGGCGGGCATGCGGCGCGAAGATTTTACGAAGGTGTTTCTGGACCTCAACACCTACCGTGGTACGTTGTACGGATTGCCGTTGACGCCGGCCAGCACCGCATTGCACTGGAACAAGCGGCTTTTCCGGGAGGCGGGTCTCGACCCCGAACGACCGCCCCGCACACTCGAAGAACTCGATAAAATGGCTGAAAAACTCACAAAATACGATGAGAAAGGCCGTCTCATCCAGGTCGGGTTCACGCCTTCCGAGCCGGGATGGTGGCACTGGTCGTGGGGCTACTGGTTCGGGGGACAGTTGTGGGACGGAGAGCACATCACGTTTGACACGCCGGAAAACCTCGCCGCGTGGGAATGGATCGCCAGTTACCCCGAGAAATATGGCGCGGAGGAGTTGCGGCGGTTTCAGAGCGGCGTCGCGGGCCAGTTCGCATCGCCCCAGAACGCTTTTTTCAGCGAGCGGGTCGCCATGATCATCCAGGGCGTGTGGCTGGCCAGTTTTATCCAGACGTATGCGCCAAACCTCGAGTGGGGCGCGGCGCCGTTTCCGTCGGGGGTCCGTGGCCTGGAAAACGTGACCATGGTCGAGTGCGACTCGATTTGCATTCCCGTGGGTGCCCGCCATCCTGAGGAAGCCTTCGAGTTTATAGAATACCTGTGTTCCCAGGAGGGACTCGAACTGCTCAACATGGGCCAAAAAAAGTTCACGCCCCTTAAGAAGGTAAGCCCCGAGTTTCTGGAGAACCATCCCAATCCGTACATCGAATTATTCATTAAACTGGCGGCCAGTCCCAACGCATTTTATGTACCCATGATGAGCATCTGGTACGAGTACAACGACGAAATCACACCCGCATTCGACAGGGTCATGTTCGGCCAGACAGAACCTGAAACGGCATTAAACTTGGTGCAGAAACGGGTGTCGAGCATGTGGCAGGGCGAGCGTAAGCGCATCGAGCGCCGGGAACGCGCGGAAGCGGAGACAGCCCCATGACGAGCAAAGAACGGCGCAATCTCAGGAACGGGTTGCTGTTTATTTCACCCTGGATTTTCGGTTTCGCCGTCTTTATCGCCTATCCTCTCGGGGCCTCGCTCTATTACAGCTTCTGCGATTATTCGGTACTCAAACCGCCCGTATTCATCGGCACCGCCAATTTTCAGGATCTGTTTACGGACCCGGTATTCTGGAAATCGTTATACAACACGCTCTATTTCGCTGTGTTTTTCCTGCCTGTGGCGACGGTGCTGGCCATCGCGCTGGCGCTGTTGCTCAACACGGGCGTCCGGGGGATGACGGTCTATCGTACGATTTTCTTTCTGCCGTCCCTGACGCCGTTGGTCGCCTTGGGCATTCTGTGGATGTGGATGCTCAACGGCGATTTTGGCGTGGTGAATTACGTCTTGAACTTGCTACTGAATCCTTTGGGGCTAGAAGCACCGATCTGGCTGCAATCGACAACTTGGGCTAAACCCGCCATCATCTTGATGAGCCTCTGGGGGGTGGGTCGCGCCGTGGTGATCTATCTGGCGGGATTGCAGGTATCCGGCACAACTCCGACATGGAACGTAAACAACGGACTAAATGCCGAGATTACCCTTTCAGACACCACCACGATAACGATGAGCAATCTGTCAGAAGGTGAAACAGGTAACCTGACGGTAACCAATGCGGCTACTGCACACACTATTGATTTTGCAGGGTACACGGTGAAGGTGTCTCCCGTGTTAGAATCCACAGGCGGGACAATCACCATGAGTGGGGATAGCGAGATTGACGTGTTAAGTTGGTGGTATGACGGAACGTATTTAATAATAGATGGAACATTAAATTATGATTAGAATTATGAACAGGATAGGATTTACGCTATTGGTTATAGCAGGGTTTTTGGTTTTAAACACAAGTTGTCAGAATTTCTTTTGGTCGCACAGGGGGACGGCAGATGAAGAAGGATGCGTTGAGTACGGTTATTTG
>JAWODE010000157.1:0-8851 GCA_046483455.1 Candidatus Hydrogenedentota bacterium
ATGGCGTTGTCGGAAAGACGGCGCCACGACGAAACCACCACATCCAAACCGGATTCGATGTCGCAATAATCCCCCAGCTTGATGACATAGCAACAGAAACGGCTCTCTACACCGCTGAGCCGTGGACCGAGAGACAATTCGCTCTTGTAGCAGATCGGGCGAATATAAACGCCCTCGCGGAATCCGCTTCGCCGCACTAACTCGATGCAGATATTGGCCATGTCCTCCGGGCTTTCGGGAATTTCCATACACAGGATATTGAAATTGCGCACCATACGTTGGATGTGCTCGGTCAAGCGAAAAATCAGCACATTATCTTCGTCTTTCGAGTAATAACCGCGAATACCCTCAAAGAGGCCGGTACCGTAATTGAAACTGTGGGTCATCACACTGACTTTGGCCTTTTCAACCGGCACATAGTCACCTTCGAAATACACGAATTGCCCAGGTTCCATTAGTAAACCCATAGTATTTCTCCCGCGTATCCGTGCAAGATACTTGTAGACTTTCGTGGGCCGGGCTATGCTTTGACCGCACACAAAAGGTCCCGTTTCATACACCCGACCCCATGCACACGTGCGGCCGGCCGGGATGGAGCTACCCCCTCGGATGGCCTTCCGGCCCCCTCGTACATGGTAGCCGTAAGTATTGCGCTTCATACCGACAGGATGCAAATGCAATTAAGGAGAGCTTAACTTAGAAAATCAGATGCCGGCCTGAAAACGAAAGTTCAAAAAAGCATGGGAAGGAGAAGAATATCCCCTATGCCATCGTTGTTACGCAGCTTTTTCAATGCAAACATCGCAATTTCGAAGCGAATCGAACGATTATTCCCCCAATACAAAATCAAACTCCAAGAACGATTCGAAGAAGACATCTCCCATTGCCTTGAAGCGATGAACGAGGCCACCGTTCTCGATATCGGCGGCGGCCGTTCGAGCCGGCTACTCAAGTCGCTCATCAAGAAAAGTCCCAGCAACGTTATTGCCGTCGACATATCCCCTCAGGAACTTGCCCTGAATGACACGGCGAACTTCAAAGTCTGCGCTGATGCTTCGCGCGGATTGCCCTTCGCCGACAACAGCGTCCAGGTAATAACATCGCGCTTTCTTGTTGAACATATCGAGGATACGGAGCGTTTTATCGCGGAGAGCGCACGCGTTACGAATTCCCATGGAAGCGCTTTTCACCTTGTGGCCGCTCCGTACAGCCCATTCGCTATCCTGGGGAAGCTCTTACCTCTAAAGTGGTCCCGCAAACTAATTGCGCGCATCTACCCTGCACAGATAGGCATCCTGGGCTACGCCGTTCACTACAATCGCTGTTCTTTCGGGCAATTCACCAAGTTGTTGGACACATATGGTTTCACCGTCGAAAATACGACCTGCAGTTATCATCAGTCGGCATACCTGTATGCTTGTTTCCCCCTCTTTCTACTCAGCGCATGCTACGATGCCTGCATCCACATGCTTGGCCTGCGCATGCTCTGCGCCGCCTTCTATGTGCGCGCCGCTGTTTCAAAACATGCCGAGTAGGCTGGTTTCTGAGAACCCTGTCCAAAAGGCGTCCTCTAAAAGGCATTCCCTTCCGTAAACGCAGAAGGTTTTCGGAAGGAAACGGTCCTCAAAACGTTCGTCGATAGGCGTCTTAGCCACTAATAACCGATCCCCTGATTTGGATGCCAAAGAACTCCAAAAGGTTGTTCAGAAACGCAAGAATACCGTCAAAGAGGTTCTGAACGACGCACGTCCCAAAGCTTACGACACTCTCCATGATAGTCTCTCCTTCCTAATCACGCGCCTAAAAAGTTCCACATTTCACGCCACACTCATAGAAATTTCCTGACATTAAATACACGCCGCGTGCAAGGCTCCGCAAAAACGATTGCTTGCGCCTCCAGACACCCCACGCCAAAAACATTTTAATATTTTAAGCATATTCCGTCAATAAATACTCTTGAATAGAGAACCCTTTTCCAGAATCCCCTTTTCATAGGCGGCGAGGGAAGAGGCCTGGCAAAGACTTTTAAACTCCCCCCTTAAGCGGCTACACTTAGTGGTATATGCTTTGAAACCATGGCTGGATGGCTACGGATAAATGGTAGGAGACCAATAATGACAACCGTGACCTCTTCAGAACTTGCTTTGTTGGGCGGGACATCCGTTCGAGACGCGGGCAAAACATGGCCCTCGTGGCCGGTTTTCGATGATACAGAGCGACAGGCGCTGCTTGATGTCTTCGACAGCGGCAAATGGTGGTATGGGGAGCAGGTCGCGCGGTTCGAGCACGATTACGCCGCGTTTCAAGACGCCGGATACTGCGTAACGGCCACAAGCGGCACTACGGCGGGCGAGATTTTACTCCAGGCCATTGGCTTAGAGCCGGGCGACGAAGTGCTCGTTCCACCCTATACCTTCTACGCCACGGCCAGCATGGTCGTTCGCATGGGAGGCGTTCCGGTGTTCGTGGACATCGATGACTCATGGTGCATGAACCCGGAACTCATTGAAGACGCAATAACACCCCGCACGAAAGCCATCATGCCCGTGCACTTGGGCGGCCGCATCTGCGACATGGACCGCATCAATGAAATCGCCGCGAAACATGGCGTCATGGTGCTCGAGGATGCATGCCATTCGTGGGGGGGCAAATGGAAAGGCAAAGGAACGGGCGCGTTAGGGAAAGCCGGCATCTTCAGTTTTCAGGCTACGAAAAACATCAATGCGGCCGAAGGGGGCGCCATCGTAACCGATGACAAAGAACTGGCCGAGCTCTGCCGGTCCATCACGAATTGCGGCCGATCCGAGGGTGGCGCCTGGTACGCGCATCCGAATCTTGGAACCAATGCCCGGCTCACGGAATTTCAAGGCGCTATCCTGAACGCCCAACTGTCACGGCTCGAAGCACAAACCGTAACCCGGGAGAAGAATGCGGCCATTCTGAACAAAGAGTTGGCCCAAATCGAGGGATTGATCCCACAACCGGGGGACAAGCGCATCACGCGCCGGGCATACCACCTCTATTGTTTACGTCTCGACCCTGAGGCATTCGGGACTTCCCGGGATAAGGTGATCGAAGCCGCAAAAGCGGAAGGGCTGCCTCTTATCAGCGAAGGGTATGCCATTCCACTCTATGAGCAGCCCTCGATCGCACATGCTAAGAATGCACCGGATTATTCCGAACAAGAATGCCCCGTTGCGCGGGAAATTTGCAGCCGCAGCGGAATATGGATTGCGCACACGGCCCTTCTGGCCTCGGAAAAAGACATGCACGATATCGTCGCCATTTTCGAAAAGATAAAGAAACACGCGGAGACCCTGAATCGAGCATAAACGACGAGGCACCCTGGCATCATAGGAAAGGCTACAAAGATGCCGAGGAAGAAAGTCACGGGGCCGACGTGGCGGCATGAATATTCCGCCGAAGGGCGGCGGTGCACCGTCGGTGGCTATCCCTCGCCCTCGTCTTGGCTAACATAAAAAGCCAAGCTTATGAAAAAAGATTGACAGCCCACGGGCATTGCCCCGAAATCGGAGGTTCTGATATAGTTAAGGTGGCTTGCCTGAGAAATGTCTCGAACCCTTCTTCCTTCGGGAATTGGCGAGCGAGAGAGGTATTGGTTTATGGCATCACTTCAAAAGATTCTGACCTACGCGGTAAAACATGGCGCTTCCGACGTTCATCTAACGGTGGGAAGCCCACCGGCTATACGCCTGGATGGGATCATCCGGTTCATCGGCGAGGACCCAATCACGAATGAGGACAACCTCGGGTTCCTCGATGAAATTATGAGCGAGGAAGATAAGCAGGATTTCATGCGACGCGGAGACTCGGACCAGGCGCTCAGCTTTCCCGGCTTGGGCCGGTTTCGCGTCAACGTCCTCAAACAGCGGAACTCTGTGGGCATTGTGATGCGCCACGTGAAAGCGAAGATTCCCGGTTTCGAGGAATTGAATCTTCCACCCGCAATCGAGAGACTGACTGAGCTGCACCGTGGGCTCGTTCTGATAACGGGTACGACCGGTAGTGGTAAATCCACCACGCTTGCGGCAGTTATCGATAAGATCAACGAGGACCGCAGGCTTCACATTGTGACCATCGAGGACCCCATCGAGTTTCTTCATAGCAACAAAAAGAGCATCGTAACCCAGCGAGAACTCCATATCGATACGAAGGATTTCCATGCGGCATTGCGCGCGGTCATGCGTGAAGACCCCGACGTCATTCTCATTGGCGAAATGCGCGACGCGGAAACGTTTCAGGCCGCCATGGCGGCCGCCGAGACCGGCCACCTTGTGTTCAGCACCCTCCACACGACCAACGCCATGCTCACCGTAGACCGTATCGTCGACCTTTTCCCGTCGAATCAGCACACCCAGATCCGGTCGCAGTTGTCGCTTCAGTTGCGCGCTTGTATCGCACAGCGTCTGATTCCGAGTGCAGACGGGGTAGGCCGCGTCCCCGCCGTCGAAGTTATGTTAAACAACCCCGCGATCGCTTCGTTGATCAAGGAGAACAACTTGCGCCAGATTCCCAATGTGATCGCCGGCGGTAAAGAGGATGGGATGCAAACCTTCAACATGAGCCTTTATGAATTGATTAAGAAAGGGCTCGTCACCGAAGACCAGGGTATGGCCTCCTCCGACAATCCCGACGAACTGACCATGAACCTTCAGGGGATTACGCTCAGCCAAGGCCGCGGCGGCATCATTCGCCGGTAAATACGGTATACACACGAGGTCCGCGCATCGGCCCACTGGAAAATCGATCGGTCTTTCCCAAAGCTCATCTGAAAAGGCTCATACCGCGAAAAAGACAGGGCGCTTTATCCGGCGGCATTTTTTCTTGCAACGCGACCGCTCAACGCGTGACGTGTAGCTCACCCCTTCGGCTCGATGTGAGGCACGTCGTCATAGACAATCTTGACGAAGTCGCCTTCGTTGAGTATTGACATCCGGGCGGCTTCCGTAACCAGCTCATTGATGCTGCTGTTTGCGGGTGTAGCGATAAGGCGTTTGGCGTCGATTTCGGCGATCATCTCGCGGCGCTTTGGGAGAGCCTCGTTTTCAGCGAGACCGTCGGTCTCGGCACGAATGCGCCCCATGGCCTCAAGATTGGCGGCCACGGAATCATAGCCGTAACCCACGGGCTTGTATCCCCCCCCTTCCCAGGGACACAATTGGAAGAAATCGGGGTTGATATAATTAAAGACACTCCCCGCCGTGCCAATCCCCTCGATATAGGAGTGGCTCACCCCTCGAAATTGATCGTCATGCTCGAACAGGCCTGTTTTCCCATCACCTTCGCAGTAGATAACGAGGCCCTGTTCATTAGACCCCGCCCCGTCGTCCGGATACCCCAAGCCATTGATAACGGACAGCACAGCGTCGTTTTCGAAGAGGACCCGTCCCTGAGACCACATATAACCAACATTGCCGTTGGGGAAGGCTTCCTTCACACCGTAGACCGATACGCCCGTGGGCTTGAGTCCGGTAATAAAGTAGGTCAAATCGACATAATGGCAGCCGATATAGACAAAGGGATCCGTGTTTTCGCAGGTAAACCAATTCTGGAAATTCGAGTGGCGGTACAGGTACGGTTCAATGAGTTTGGCCTCGCCCATTACAAACTCGCCGAAGTGCCCTTGTTCGTAATGCCCCCGGGCGACCAGGGACCGCCGATCGAAACGCTTGTGATATTCGACACCAACAAACAGCCCCTTCTCGCGGGCCAATTCCTCGACTTCAACGGCCTGGACGTAGCGAAGCACCAGTGGCTTCACGCACAGCACATGCTGCTCGTGCGCCAACGCCTCCATGACCACGGGATAATGCAACTGGTCGGGCATAGCAACTACCACGGCGTTGTGCGGGGGCATTTGTGCTATCACGTCTTTGTACAGGTCGGGGAAATCTTTTGAATCCGCTTCCGTCAAGTCCGGGTAGGGAGTGAAATCCTGACCGGGAAACGCCTCGGCAAACCGCGGGTTTTCTTTCAACGCCTTAAGCGGCGGTGTATTCAACGCGCATATGCTGATATTGCCCACTACGCCCAGCCGTTGCAGATGGTAAATCGAGGGCAGCAACAAATCGTTGGTGATCATGCCCCCGCCCACAATGGTTACGTCGAATGATCTTCCGCGAGACATCGCATCCCCCTCCAAACACGCACAGCACGGCTGTACGAAGCCACCTGTACAAATACGACTGTATCATCAGAGGCGCAGGCCGCCCCCTCCAACTCCAACCGCGAGTATCAAGCCAGCACATGAATTAAAGAGGCCCAGAGTCCCTTATGCAGGCTCATCGGGCAGCTCGGTGTCGTCCTCCGCCTCTTCCTGCTCCCCGCCTGGTGCAGGCGTCTCTATGGTGACACTGTCTTCTTCTTCCTTTTCGGGCAGAAGGATTTCGATATCGAGCTCTTCGACCGCGGTATCAAGATATTCGTTGAACGCTTGTGCCTTGGCTCTCTCCTCGAGTGCGGAGCGCACATCGTCTTTCACTTCCTCGTAAGTGGCCGTCGATGCCTCTTCGCGGTCTTCCACTTTCAAGATATGCCAGCCATACTGCGTTTGGAACGGTTCGCTGACTTCGCCCAAAGGAAGCTCAAACATGCGCTGCTCGAACTCGGGCACCATACTGCCGCGAGGCACATCTTCGTACAATCCGCCCTCTTCCGCCGACCCCGGGTCCTCGGAAACGTCCTTGGCCACTTCGCCGAAATCTTCCTTGCCCTCGACGACACGCTTGCGCGCCGCTTCGATTTCTTTCTTGGCCTCGGCGATATCTTCTTCGGCGCCGTCTCTCGGCGCCGTAACAAGGATGTGCGATACATCGGCGCTCTCGGGTTTATCCATTCGCCCGGCTTCCTTGAGCTGCTCGTAGGCCTCTTCCACTTCTTCTTCGGTAACCGTGACGTCCTTTGTCTTTTCTTCGAAAAACTTTTGGGAAATGAGTTGTTCCCGCAGCTTCGCTTTCAAATCCTTTTCCGTCATCCCGCGTTGTTCAAGAATCTGCGCAAACTGCTCTTCGGGAAAACGCGCCTTGGTTTCATTAAGAACCTCGTTCACTTCTTCATCGGATACGCTGATTTCATCTTTCTGAGCCAGCACGTAAATGGCCTTGCTTCGAATCAGAGATTCGAGCACACGCTCCGCGTCATCTCTCTCAAAACCCTCGGGCGGTTGATCGGGCTGCCGGTTGGGATCGCGCCCGGACTGGGCCGCCTTCATACGCATGGCCGTCACCATGGCTTGCTGGAATTCTTCGCCCGTAACAACCTCGTCCTCAATCTTGGCGACAACGGGAGGAATGTCCGATTGTTGTTCCTCCGCAAGAGGCGCCACCGGCTGGTCAGTGTCTGCTTCTCCACAAAACGCTTGCGCCGACAAAAAAACAGCAACGCCTATCACACCAAGCACCAGTACCAGCATCGACATCTTCGCTTCTGGCCGTATCTGCATGATTCGTCTCCTCGGTTTCTCCAAACCGTTACGATACCGGAAGTATTCTCGATGCCTTACCGATATCTGTCCATTAATTGTGTAGTACCTACTGTGCCGCGCTTACAAAACCACGGATTCGCCGCTCTCGGCGGCTTTATAGATGGCTTCAATCAAAGCAACGGCCCGCCTGCCTTCTCTACCATCTATAAGCGGGGGCCGATCCTCCACAATGGCTTCGGTGAAATCCTGTATCTGACGGCGGTGGCCCTCATGAGTCACATTCGCGAGGGGGTCCGAAGCGCCCGCCCCCGCGGCGGCCTGAGGCATTTCGGCCCGAATTTTCTCGTCTTCCGGCTGCGCCTCCTTGAAATCCCAGAAGCGCAACGTGCCGTCTTCGAGAATAACGCTCCCTTGATCGCCGTGCACCTCGACCCGCGCGGGATGGCCGGGCCAAATGGCGGTACTCCCTTCGATAACCCCCATCGAACCGTTTTCAAACTCGATAAGCGCACATGCCAAGTCTTCAACTTCGAGACCTTTGTGCGCAACCAGGCTTGTTTTGGCGGAAACACGTTTAACCTTTCCCATGAACCACAACAAGAGGTCGATTTGATGGATGCCCTGATTCATCAGACAGCCGCCGCCGTCCAATCGCCGGGTCCCGCGCCATGAACCGCTCTTATAGTACTCCTCCGACCGGTACCATTTGATGTACGCGTCTCCCAGGACCAGCTTGCCAAACCGGCCTTTGTCGAGCGCCTGCTTTACCAACTGCGAACCATCGGCGAACCGGTTCTGGAAAATGCACCCCAATTTGATCCCGGCTTCGTCGACCGCTTGTAGAAACTTATCGATGCGCTCGGTGTTCACTTCAAGCGGTTTCTCGGAAATGATATGCTTGCCGGCCTTCGCGCAATCGATACCCACGTCCGATGAGGCCAGTTTCAGGGTTGGGCATCCGATTAAAAAGGTGGATCCCATGTTGAACAGCCAGAGGCTAAAGGGCAGCATCCGCCACATCAGGCCAGTGAATGGCAGAGTGTAACATCATGGTCCTGGTGATGGACATGATGGTTTGAATGTTGCGCTCGGCGATCCCATTGTGATGATGGGCGCCAACGCCAGCATACTGCGAGATTTGAGCGAACTTTTCAAGATGTTTTCAATAGTCAGCACTGGTGAAAGCAGTGGCATTGTCACTGAGATACTCAGAGATAACAACACCAAAATCACAAGCAAAGGCTTTGAAAGCTTCTTTGGATTGGAAATTTTTGTGAGTATTGAGATGGACTTTGTTCTTTACAAAGACAAGGCCAGATGGATGGTCAACAAAGAGGGCACCTCCACAGTATTGATGCTTGGAGTCCTCTTTACAAAAGGTATGTGGCAAGCAACCATGTGTGGAAC
>JAWODE010000265.1:0-2693 GCA_046483455.1 Candidatus Hydrogenedentota bacterium
AGCCCGTCCTCCGTTGCCGGAGCGTGGTTGGCGGCATTTTCATGGTCTACGGGTGAGCCCCATGGCTCATGTTGCGCTGCCTCGAAAATTCGCCCGGGTGTGGGACCAGTGCCCTCGCCGGTCATTTTTATAAGGAGCGCGGCCGTGTCCGTCCGCAGTGGTCTTATGGACGGGCTGGACAGCCCGTCCTCCGTTGCCGGAGTGGAGACCACGCGCAGGCCCGCGTGGTCGGAAATCGCGACACAGCGACAGTTCTTAGATATAGAGAATGGCGGGTTGGAAAACCCGCCCCCCCAGTGTTTGCCGTGTATCCGCGCTCACCCTGCATAGACGGTATTGTTGAGCACTACGGCTTGGCCTTCTTCGCATACGACGGCCCCCGCGGTGCCGGATTGAATGTGGTTGTGCTGGATGAGGTTGTCGCGGCTGTCGCCGGTGACCTGCACGCCGGTTATCATGGCCGGTTCTTTTCGGCGTTCCAGGATAGTATTGTTGGCGATGCGGCAGAGGGTGGAGGATTCGAGGAAGACGCCCCGGTGCAAGGGAGACAGAATGTGGCAATCGGACACGGCGATACCGGAGCAGCGTGTCAACGTGACGGCGCCGCCGCGGGTGTCGTCGCCGTAGGCCAGCCCGGTCAAGATATTGCCGGTGATGGTGCAGTCCCGGCAGGTTTCGAGCAGCACGCCGCCGATATCGGACTTGCCGCGTTCCCACGGCGAGTGATTGATGGTGTTGCCGGTAATGGCCACCTGTTCGCAGTGGACGAGGTCGATGCTGGTCTCCATTCCCGTGTACATGGTGTTACCGGAAATGGCGATGGCGCGTTGGGCATGGCGCATCATAATATTCTTGTTGCGGTCGCCGATGACGTTGCCCGTGATGCTCACAACGCGTATGGGCGAATCGTCGGGCACTTCGCGGCCGACCATGACGATGTTGGCCCCGCTGTTGTGGGATTTGGCCTGGATGGTGTTGCTGGCGATGGTGTATTCGCTGATGAGGCCATCGTCGGGGACTTCGAGGAGGATTTCGCCGCTGAGGCCGTCTTCGTAGCCCGAGTTGTATTCGATGTCGTTGCCGGTGATCTGGATGTTGTGCACATCGCCGTTGAATTGTCGGATGCCCCCTCGGGCGCAATAGCTGATGTGGTTGCCGATGATGATCGCCTGGTGGAGATTTACGGCGTCGAGGAAGATGCCCGAATCGCTGCACCGGTAGATGTGAGAATTGGCGACGATCGGGTTGCGGTTGCGCTCGACCAGATGAATGCCGTACCGACACTCGCGGATAAGCACGTTCTGAATCGTGCATTGCACGGTGCGAAGAAGTTCGATGCCGTCGGCTTCGGGATGGCGGCCGTGCACTTCGAACCCCTGCAATACGGGAAACCGTTCACGTTCCCAAGTATGTTCCTCGAAAGTCTTAGGGTCCGCGGTGCCCTTGTGGTCGCCGATAACACGAAGAGCCGGACCGGGCCCCGTCATGAGAATCCGTGACGCGCCCTGCGCCCCCCGCACGCCTACGTAACCGCGCTGTGTTGTATCCAGCACCAGGGGCGCCGAGATTAGGTATGAGCCCTTCGCGAGTTCGAGTACGCCGCTGCCCTCGTTAATCGCGCGCTGCAGCGCTTGGGTGTCGTCGGCTTTTCCGTCGCCCTTTGCCCCGAATTCTTCCGCATCTGCCATGATCCTTCCTCCTTCTGCATATTTTCGTGCCATGGTAGTCGCTGCGAGACACGCACGCAAGGACGCCTGTTTTTGGCTCGATTCGAACGGCTCAAACGCCTTTGCAAAAGGTTTCCAGACCTCTGTTTCACTCCTCTGGCTCGGGGTCGCGGCTCATAAAGCTTTCGACGAACTCGCGCTGGGCGCTCATCATGTTTTCCATTTGCTGGACGAAGGAATCGACGTGGGCGAGCTGGTCCTCCGTGATTACGGGCGCGACTCGGTCGCGCGCCGTGCGAAATGCAGTGATTTGGCGGTCAATGGCCGCTCCCGGATTCGCGTAGTTCTCGGGGCTGGTCATCGAATGGCCCTCGGCCGTCATTTCTTCGACAATGACATCGCGGAACATCGTTCGGTTTTCTTCGGTCAAGCCGTTCGCAAACATGGTCAACTGCACGTCGATGCCGGATTCGAGCATGCGGCGTTCTTTGTTGGTCTCGTATTCGTCGAAAATGGCCAATTCATTGGCGGTCAGCACGGTGGCCAATTCATCCCGCAGTTTTTGGCCATGGGCCTCCATATTTTTGCGCATTTCCTCGGGGTCCGCCTCGTTGTTCATGGCATCGAAGTTCTGGCTTATTTGTTCGGCCATGGAATCGATGAGGATTTCACGCACTTGCGCCTCGGTTTCCGGTGGAAGATTCAGCTCCTTGAACAGATCCCCGTACATGGTGGGCACGCTGAACTGGGCCGACATGCGCGCCATATTCTTGCCTTCCTCGCCTGAGAACATCGACACCATGCCCTCCAAGGGATTTTTCGGCGCAGCTTCTCCCTCGGACTCGGACGATTCTTGCAGCGCCTGCATCATGGCTTTCAACGCCTCGCCGGTTTCCGCGTCTTTGGCTGGAACCTCCGGATGCTCGGCGATTTGGAGTTTCTCGACGCGGGTCTCGAGGTCGCGGATTTCCTGCGTGGCTTCGTCCACGCGGGCGCCCATTTTATCGAGGGTCTGCCTGAGCGTTG
>JAWODE010000273.1:0-2862 GCA_046483455.1 Candidatus Hydrogenedentota bacterium
ATTCGATCTTCCGCTGAGCGCCGCGCGGCGTATTGCGCCGGACCTTATTCTCGGGGCGTCGTCACACAATCTTAACGAGGCCTTGGCCGCCCAGGAAACAGGCGCAAGCTACGTCAATATCGGACCCATTTTCCCCACGCAGACGAAGTCCGTCGCTGTAGGTGCGGTCGGCCCCGCTATCATTGACGAGATCGTTCCCCATCTTCGTATCCCCTTCACCACGATGGGCGGCATCAAAGCCCACAATATCGGAGAGGTGTTGCAGCGGGGGGCGCGGCATGTGGCCGTAGTTACCGCTGTGACTGCCGCTCCCGATGTGGGCGCGGCCGCGTCCGAGTTGCGCGATCTCATTCGGAGGCGGTATCAGACCTGAGAAGGGCGAGTTTACTTCTTCGCATTCAAGACTTCTGCAATTTTCGAGCGCAGTTCCACCGGTGTGTAGGGCTTTTGAAGGAACCCCGCGAGACCCATTCCGTGAAATCGATGCGCGACTTCTTGTTCATCGTAGCCACTGGTGAGTACCACCCGCGCATCGGCGTTGATCGAGCGAATGCGGTGGAAGGTCTCTTCTCCGTCCAGGTGGGGCATCGTAAGATCCAACAGTACTGCGTCGATGCCGTGCGGCGTCTGCTGGTAGACCTGGAGACCTTCGCAACCATCGGTAGCAACGAGCACCCGGTAGCCGCTGCGTTCGAGCATCTCTTTTGCTACCAGACGCGCCGCTTCTTCATCGTCAATGACAAGGATGGTTGAAGGCGGCTCGGTCCCGGACGCTTCTTCGTTGGGGCCTGCTTTCGTGGATTGTGCACCTGAGCTGGCCGGGAACAGCACGCGAACGGTGGTGCCTTGGCCTATCCGCGACTCGACCTTGACGGCTCCGCCGTGTCCGTGAATGATCCCCAATGCGGCCGCCAGCCCGAGACCGCGTCCCGTGAATTTTGTCGTGAAAAAGGGGTCGAAGAGCATCGCCTTGGTCTCTTCGTCCATTCCACAGCCCGTATCTGACAACTCAAAAAACACATAGTCGCCTTCGGGATGCTCCTCGTCCAAATATGTTGAGCGGAGATACTCCTTGGTGCAATGCATGGTCCCGGTGTGCAAGGTAATGGTCCCCGGGTGGTCCTCGAGGGCCTCAGATGCATTCATGGCGAGGTTTAAGACGAGTTGGCGCAACTGGGTCGTATCTCCCTCGATGAAGGGCGGGTTGGGAGCCAAAACGTAAACGATCTCCGCCTTTTTTGAGACGGCGGAGGCTAACAGGGGCCGCATGTCCTCAAGCATCACATTCAAATTGAGCGGCTCGATGACAAAACGCCCTTTTCCTGAATAGGCGAGCATTTGCTTGGTGAGTTCCGCTGCGCGCCGGGCCGCCTTCTCGATTTGGACCATATTTTTTCGAATGGGGGCATCTTTTGAAAGTTCGTCGAGCACAATGCCCGCATTGCCGAGCACTCCCATCAGCAAGTTATTGAAATCGTGCGCGATCCCGCCCGCCATTACCGCCAGGCTGTCCCGTTTCTGGGTTTGTTGAATCTGGGTTTCGAGCTGCCGCCGCTCCGATTCCGTCTTTTTCTGTTGGGTGACGTCAATACCTACGTTAATGGCGCCCGCCGGTGCCCCGTCAGGTCCGACAATGCCTTTGCTGAAGAATGCGATGGTCCGGGTCCGGCCGGACTTGGTGCGGATGTCGAACTGAAGGTTTGCCGGGCTTTCGCCTTGCGCAATCTGGGTGATGACGGCTTTGGCGCGTTCTTGTTCCGCCGGGTCGGGATACAGCTTCTCGAACGCGCTGCTGCTTCCCAGGATTTCCTCGCGCGGGTATTCCGTAATCCGCTCCGCCGCATTGTTCCATACAAGGTAGCGGCCCTCCGGATCGTGCACGCTCACCAGCACGTTGGCGTTCTCGATGATTGCTTCGCGCCACTGGTTGAGTTGGCGCACTTGCTCTTCCGTGCGTTTGCGGTCCGTGATGTCGCGGTTGCTGGCCCGTCGGCCCGCCCAGTTGCCGTCGCTGTCATAGACGGGCTGGCTTACGTGCGAGAGCCACCGCACTTGGCCCTCAGCGTCGATGATGCGAAAATCCATCACTGCCGCCTGCGAATTGTCGGAAGGTCCGAATGCGAAGCCCCGGGCTCGGTCGCGGTCCGCCGGATGCACGATTTCTTCGATCAGCCCCGGCCGGTCATAGAAGGCCTGGCTGCAATAGCCCGTGATGCGCTCGCACGAAGGCGACATGTACAATTGCCGCCCGTCCGTGCCGATCCAGTATTCCCAGTCGTACGTGAAATCCGCGAGGGTGCGAAACCGGTATTCGCTTTCCCGCAACGCATTCTCGGAATTCCTGCGTTCCTGAATCTCCTTTTCGAGACGTTTGTTTGTTTCCTGAAGTTCGCGGGTCCGTCGGGCAATACGGCCTTCCAAGCGGCTGTGGGCTTCGTACAGGACCTCCTCGACTTCCTTGCGTTCCGAAATGTCGGTCATGACGCTCACAAAACCGAGGAGCTTATGCTCTGCGTTGCGTACGGGCGCTATGTCCAGCACGTAACTCCGAGTACCGCCATTGCTTTCGGGAACATGGACCTCCTGCCGAAGGGGCGCTTGGTCGTCTCCATAATCGTCAGGCAATCTATCCAACAATCGCAGCGTGTCTTCCGTAGCGGCCCCCTCGAGCTCGCCAGGGCGTTTCCCCTGAACCTGCTTTTTCGGCAGCCGTAGAATCCGCTCGCAGAAATACCGGTTGCACTCGACGATGCGTCCCTCGGAATCTTGGCGGACTATGGCGCACGGGGCGCACTCGATCAGGTTAAAGTCAGAAGGGTCGCCCGCATTGGAGGAAGTCTCCACATTAACGAATTGACTCAT
>JAWODE010000290.1:0-3510 GCA_046483455.1 Candidatus Hydrogenedentota bacterium
CTCGTGGTTCATGGCGATGTTGTCCGAGAATACGGACACACGTCATTTCTTTTGACTGCGACGCCGAAGCCAGTGCCAACCGCTGGCTGCGCCGCCCCCGACGCCAGGGCTACGAACTGCCCGTGGTTTGAGGATCGATCTGAATCGAAGGAGCAAACCATGATCGAACTAGGGGGAGGTCAGGGAGAAGCTGCGGGGGCTCTACGACCACATCCTGGTGGACGAGATGCAGGACACCAACCCTCTGCAGTGGCTGATACTCGACGGGCTGCGGGACCCGGCTCGGTTACGAATCTTCCGTTCCCCTGCGGAGGTGGACTTTTCCGCCCGATACGTGTGCATGGACCGGCCCCCGGAAACGCTCGCGCACATGGAGTTGTTCTTCGCCTAATCCGAGGTAGCTTTCGGGGTGAACGACTTTGAGTATTTCGAGCCGGGCGCGCGTATTGCTTTTCGACTGCAGTTTGAGGCTTTCGGCTTCGGCCGTCAGTACCTGGATACGCCGGTCTATCTCCTTGATTTCTTCGGTCAGAGCGGGAACGTCCCCGTTTTGAAGGTCCTCCGGGCGCATCATGGGCAAGCGCTTGCGTTTCGAAGCGCGCTGTAACTTCAAATCAAGCTGTTCGCGCTTCGTGAACAGCCCATCGATTTCGGCGTGGAGAATTTCGAGTTTGTCATCAAGCCTGAAATCCCGTCCGGCGGTCAATACGGTGGGGACCAGGGCTTCGCTGCCCACCTGGCCCACGAGCACGCCGGCCCGCGCCACTATCTCGCCCCCCACGATGCGCCCGTTGGGAATCGAGATAGACGCCATGCATTTGACCGTGGATTGGACAATTTCACGGTTAATCACGATATCATGCCCAGCTTCGACTTCGGCATCGATGATGAATTTTGCTTGAATGCGGCCCTCGACAAGAATTTTGTCTTTTCCGCGTCCCATAATGCCGCCTTCAACAACAAGGTCCCCCCCGGCCTCGACATCGGCCTGTTCGATAATCCCCTCGACCTCGATGTCGCCGGTGGCGCGCACGACGCTCTCGGGCCCGATATCTCCTTGAACGACCACCGTGCCCAGATGGTCAATGTCGCCTGACTTCAGTCCGACATCGCTATGAATGACCAGGACTTCATCGACCGACAGCGTTTTTTGGTCCCATTGAATGCGGCCTTCGCGTGCGGCGTAGTACCGATCGTCTTCCTGGCGGATATTACGGCCGGGGCGAAGACGCCTGGCGCGGCCCTTCTTGCCGGGGACGCGATTTCCAAATACATCGACGCCGTCTTCGCCAGGCTGGGGCGGATGCACGGCCGCCAAGAGCTGGCCGGTCACAACATTGCGTTCGGCCGCGGGCTTTCGATAGTTCAATGCGCCGGTTTCCTCATCCACGAGAAATCCCGCCTTAAAAAAGTCGCCGCCCCACTCGATGTATCCGTCGATGGGCGGTCCCGGTTGTTTCCCTTCGACAACGGCAACGCCGTGAAAACCCTCGTCCTTCGCAACAACCCCTCGGATTGTGTCGCCGATCCCCTCGAGGAGATGCGGCATGACTTCTCGCGCAGCCAGTTCTTCGCGGACCCAATCGATAAACTCATCGAGCTCCGAGGGCATGGTCGGGCAGTTGAGAAGCACGGCCATGCGGTCGCGCGTTACCTGCAGCGTGGCCTCCGGAAACGGCCCGTCTTCGTTGTCCTTGTGGGTCATAGTGTGCTTTGTATCATCCCCCATTCGCGGGTCCCAATCTAATAAAGTGCCTCTGCTATTTGCATCCCTATCAGTATGCATGAATGCGGGGCTCAGAACCAAGAAGTTCTGAGCCCCGTTTTACGAACTGCTAGTAGATCCGTTGCCTGCTATCGCCGGCACCTCCACGTAAGATCCTCAACTTTCATCATGTTTGGATCCATCGTTTGGAGGCGAGTCACGGCGCAGCAGGCGGGCCTACTAGCGCCGGGTTTTCCCGGACTTCCCATCGATGGACCACCTCCTTTCCACCTCACGAAGTATCCCGCGCACCCTTCATTGAGCCGCATCGCCAACACAAGGATTTGTGGGGGGCACTATAGTCACGATTGCGCTAAAAGGCAAGGTTTTTTCGTTGCGAATTTTTTATACGAATTTTTTGTTGACAGATGAATTGGAGTGTGCTAAACTCTGTTTCCCGCTGTGAGAAGGGCGGGTCCGGTAAGGGCAGGGCCGCAAGGCTGATCGTGTTGCCGAAAAAAAGAGGTTGACAAACCTCTTTGCGATTGATAAAATCTACTTTCGGACGGTGGGCGATAGAGTCCGCCCGCGAGATTCCCGCCACGCTGGCTTCGGTGGCGTGGTTCGGGTACCGAGTCACCCTGACATTGGCCATTAGGGCCGGAAAGGGGAACGGTGTCCATAGCTGGGAAACTACCGGACGCTTGTGTTCTTTGAAAGTTGAATACGGTGCATGTCCTGTTAATCACAGGCCATGTGAACATAGGTAAGGTGATGCAGGGTTTCCCTGTGCCACTTTGCCCCCAATAAGATGAGATTCCTTTTTCAAGAGGGACTCAGACTCGCTGAAGACAGGGCGCTTCGCGTGCTCTGTTCGGTTTTTTATCGGAGAGTTTGATCCTGGCTCAGAACGAACGCTGGCGGCAGGCCTCATACATGCAAGTCGAGCGGAAAGGCCCCTTCGGGGGTACTCGAGCGGCGAACGGGTGAGTAACAGGTGGATAATCTGCCTTTCGGAGGGGGATAACGGCTGGAAACGGCCGCTAATACCCCATGTGGTTGCGAAGTCTCCGGACTTTGCAAAGAAAGGGGCCCTTAAAGCCTCGCCGAGAGATGAGTCCGCCTCCCATTAGCTTGTTGGCGGGGTAAAAGCCCACCAAGGCGATGATGGGTAGCCGAGCTGAGAGGTTGATCGGTCACACTGGAACTGAGACACGGTCCAGACACCTACGGGTGGCAGCAGTAGGGGATATTGCGCAATGGGCGAAAGCCTGACGCAGCCATGCCGCGTGGATGATGAAGGCCTTCGGGTCGTAAAGTCCTTTTCTGAGGGAAGAACGGCTGGGGGAGGAAATGCCCTTGGTTTGACGGTACCTCAGGAATAAGCAACGGCTAACTCCGTGCCAGCAGCCGCGGTAATACGGAGGTTGCGAGCGTTGTTCGGAATGACTGGGCGTAAAGGGAGCGCAGGCGGCCAGGTCAGTCTGAAGTGAAAGCCCGGGGCTCAACCCCGGAATGGCTTTGGATACTGTCTGGCTTGAGTATGCGAGAGGAAAGCGGAATTCCAGGTGTAGCGGTGAAATGCGTAGATATCTGGAGGAACACCGGTGGCGAAGGCGGCTCTCTATTCCGATACTGACGCCGAAGTGCGAAAGCCAGGGGAGCGAACAGGATTAGATACCCTGGTAGTCCTGGCTGTAAACGATGGGCACTAGGTGTATATCAATGCCAGCATTTCCTACTTTAAAGCGGTCCGCGGAGGGACGCTGATTGCTGATGGTAAACTGGTTGCACTAACCCCAAAG
>JAWODE010000397.1:0-16275 GCA_046483455.1 Candidatus Hydrogenedentota bacterium
GCCGCCCTCAAGCAGGCGTTCTTCTTTATATTTGCTCCTCGAAGAGGCGTTTCGGTAGTCTGAGCGATGGGTTGCACCGGAGAAGGCCAGGCATTATGCGCATAGCATCCAAATTTATATTCACGATGATTGTGATTCTGATCGCGATTCGCTCTTTCGAAGGAGTGATGACCGTTCAGCGTGAGTCATACCGTCTGGAAGCAGATATACAGCGCGACGCAGCACTAATTGGAGGAATAATCCGGACATCCGTATCCAACGCATGGCTCGAGAGCGGGCAAACCCAAGCTCTGAACATGCTCGATAAATTCAATCTTAAAGAACATCCTGTTCATATCTCGTGGAAACCGAAAGAAGGTGAAGACGGCTTACAGTCCCGCCTCGATTCCAAGGCCCTGAACAAACTCGAAAAGGGGGAGATGGTATCACTTCGAGAACGCCGCGAAAAACGGGGAGAAGTGCAGTACTTCTATGTGCCCCTGGATGTTCCCGGGGCCGATGGCGCCATTCAATTGGCGGAGACATTGGAAGAAAGAAGCCGCTATGTAAGGCATGCATGGGTCCGCGAATTGTTCGCGGGCGCCATCGCGGTGGTGGTAAACGGGGCATTAATGCTGTTGCTTGGCTATCTCGTGATTGGCCGCCCTCTGGACCAATTGCGAGAGCGAATAAACGCAATAGGAAATGGCAACTTGACACAACGCATTCATCTTCGCGGGCATAACGAACTGACGACATTGGCGGACGGTCTCAACGATATGTGTGCCAAATTGTCGGCTTCACGAAAACGAGAACTCGCGGAAACAGAGAAACGCCTTGAAGCCATAGAACAGATGCGCCATATGGACCGTCTGACCACCATTGGACGACTCGCTTCGGGGGTCGCACATGAACTCGGTACGCCGCTCAATGTCATCGGAGGCCGGGCCGGTATGATCCTCGACGGCACCGTGCCAGCGGAAAGTCAGCAGATTCAAGAAATGGCCGCCACCATCAAGACCCAAACGGAACGCATGACCAGCATCATTCAGCGATTGCTGCATTTTGCCCGTCACAGACCTCCCAAACGCGTCAAAGCAAATGCCATCGATATCGTCCGCCAAGCAGCCGAACTGGTGGATTGTCTCGGGTATAAGGCAACCATTCGCACGGACATTCATGGTCCGTATTCCTCTCTTGGGGCCGAAATGGATCCCGTGCAAATGCAGCAAGTGATGACTAACCTCATTGACAATGCCCTGCAGGCCATGCCGGGCGGAGGTGAAGTAGTTGTCGGCATTCGCTCAGTAATCGCTCAGCCCCCCGCTGGTACCGAAGCCGGACAAGACCGATTCCTGCAGATCACCGTGAAAGATACAGGGGGGGGAATCTCCGAAGAAAACCTTCATCGTATCTTCGACCCATTTTTTACTACCAAGGACGTCGGCCGCGGAACGGGGCTCGGCCTGTCGATCACGTATGGCATCGTTCGCGAACATCACGGCTGGATTGATGTCGAAAGCGAAGTGGGCAAAGGCAGCTGTTTCACCATATACATTCCTCAGGAGAACACTGAATGCACGGACGCATCCTGATTGTTGACGACGACCAAGCAACCTGCGAAATGCTTTCGGACGACCTGACCTACCGAGGACACAGCGTTCGCTGGAAAACAAGCGCCGTTGAAGCATTCGAAGATGTCATGACCGAGTCATTCGATACGGTTGTTACCGACCTCCGGATGCCCGAGCTCAACGGAATCGACTTCTGCCACCGACTGGCCGAAAACCGTCCGGATGTCCCGGTTATTGTGATCACGGCCTTTGGCAGCCTCGACACGGCCATCGAAGCGATTCGAGCGGGGGCATACGACTTTGTAACCAAGCCCGTTGAGCGCGATATGCTGGCTATCGTGGTCGAGCGGGCTTTGCAACACCGTTCGCTGCAGGAACAGGTTCGTTTTTTAAAGGAAGAACACGAACTCCCCGGCCAATACAACGAGTTCGTAGGCGAAAGCCCGGCCATGGAACGGCTTTATGATCAAATCGCGCGACTCGCCGACCAGCTCGTTCCTGTCTTGATTAGTGGGGAATCCGGAACGGGAAAAGAGTTGACTGCCCGGGCCTTGCATCGCCACAGTCGAGAGCGCAAGGGGCCCTTTATTCCGCTCAATTGCGCAGCCCTGCCTCCCATGTTGCTCGAAAGCGAGTTGTTCGGACATACGCGGGGGGCGTTTACCGATGCCCGTTCCGACCGAGAGGGCCTCTTCCTGGCGGCAAACGGCGGCACACTGTTTCTCGACGAAATCGGTGAAATGCCCCTTGAATTACAGCCGAAACTTCTGCGTGTTCTGGAAACAGGCGTGGTCCGGCCCCTTGGCGGCAACAAAGAGATCGAATGCGATGTTCGCATCATTGCGGCCACCAATCACAATCTGGAATCAGCCGTGCAAAGTGGGGAATTTCGAGAAGATTTGTTCTTTCGCGTCAACGTCGTGCAGATCGAAGTTCCTCCACTGCGAGCCCGCGGTACGGACGTCCTTTTACTCGCCCAACATTTCATTCGGGAAATTGCCGAACGCACTGGAAAACCCGTCAAAGGACTTTCGTCCGGTGTTGCCAAAAAACTGCTCGCTTATCGTTGGCCCGGCAATGTGCGTGAGCTAAAGAACGCAATGGAACGGGCAATGGCGATGACAAGGCTCGAAGAACTCACCGTCGAGGACCTACCGCCCCGAATCAAAGACCACCGGGAATCGCACCAAGCTTTCCAGGTAACTACGCCTGAGGAATTGCTTTCCCTGGAAGATATCCAGCGCCAATACGTCGAGTATGTTATGGAGGCCGTTGGCGGCAACAAGAGCCTTGCCGCACGAACCCTCGGGTTGAGCCGGCGTACTCTGTACCGCATGCTTAGCCGATGGGGGTTGTGAGAGCTTTCTTCCATTCCCGCTGCATTGTGTCGCAATGACACGCTGTGCCTTTTTTCTACAAGACTTCAGGCTTATTTGCAGCGCAATTAGGGAAAATCGGGGGCATTCTCACCTCACAACAATTCATCGCTTATAACAAAACTCCATTTGGGTCAAGGTCTTGCGACGTTCCCTCTGCTTGCATCATCTGTGTTGGCACACTCTTTGTTCTAAAGAGGGCCAGTGACCGGAAGCGGCCACGTCAAAGACCATACAGGAGCTGGTAATGAACGACCCCGTTTCGGCGTTTGAAGAATCGCCCCTCCATATATTGCTCATCGAAGATGATGATGCGATGCGCGCCATGCTTGCCGAAGCCCTTCGGCACGAAGGATGGAAGGTCACCGAATGCGAAAACGCCTATCGCTGGCTGCAATATTGCATGTTTGATACGGGAGAGAATCCTGCCTCTCACGATGATGCGTACGACGTAGTCATCTCGGACATCTGTATGCCGGGGATGAGTGGTCTCGAAGCAATGACAGCACTCAAAGACCTATGCCTGGAAACACCGTGCCCGCCGACAATTCTAATCACAGCATTCGGAGACGAAGAAACGCACCAGCAAGCTAAGGAACTCGGGGCAGCGATGATTCTCGACAAACCATTTGATACCAAGGATCTTATCAATTCTGTACGAAACATAGTCATCCACGAGGATAACCAAGGGTAAAAGGCTGAAGATGCATTCCGCGCAGGAAAACATAAGGCTTAGCGGCGTCGGTATCTCATCAGGCGTGGGAATAGGGCAAGCCTTTGTCTATGTAGGCGGTGCACACCAGTTCGAACGTGTCTACCGCATAAAATCCAGCGAAACAGGCCACGAGTGCCGCCGCATCGAGCGCGCTTTCGAAAAAGTGCGGCAAGACCTCGAGCGCTCAGCGCAAATGGTGACCGAAAAGCTGGATGAAGATTTCGCTCGCATCTTCCGTGCTCATCAACAAATGCTCACGGACGCGCTCCTACGTGAAGAGATACGGGAGATGGTCGAAAAGACACGTCTCAACGCCGAATTCGTTGTGTCCACCATTTTCCGCCAACTCGAAGGGAAAATACGCAAATCGCGCGACGCCCAGATGGCGGAAAATGCGAATGATGTAGCCGATTTGGCCGAACGCATATTGCAAGCCCTGACGGGGATCCACGCTCACGAATTGGCCCACCTTCCGCCAAACACAGTGGTGGTCGCCCGGCAATTGCTCCCTTCCGACACCGTTCATTTCTCCGCGAACACCGTATCCGCCGTCGTCGTCGAGCGTGGGGGCCCAACCAGCCATGCTGCTATCCTCACTCGCGCGTTAGGTATCCCCGCCATCTCGGGCATCGAAGATGCCACGGAACGGGTGTCGCAAGGCCAAACCGTGCTCGTGGACGGCAGCCAGGGAATCGTCATCCTTCAGCCAGACGATGAACAAAAAAAGGCCTTCCTCCAGCAATCGCGCATGGCACTACAAGAGCATGCCGACGCCTACGAATACGCCACGGCCCCGGCAATCACCGGCGACGGCACAAGAATCAATGTTATGGCCAACATCTCATGCCACGAAGACGCCACATTGGCGAAGCAATGCGGCGCCGACGGGGTAGGACTTTACCGTATCGAACACCTCTACTTTGGCCGCCAAACCCTCCCAACGGAAGAAGAACTGTACGAAAAACTTCGGGAGAATCTGGCGCCTTTCGATAAAGACGTTCCTGTTACGCTTCGGCTGCTCGATACGGGAGGCGACAAGCCCTTGCCTTTCCTCGACTATCCCCGAGAAGCAACCCCCCTATTGGGCCGTCGCGGCGTTCGGTTTTTGCTCCAATACCCCGAATTGCTTTCAACTCAACTGCGCTGTTTCCTTCGCCTTGGCCAAGAGCGCACTATACGCATTCTGGTGCCGATGGTCACCATTTCCTCAGACATGCGCGCCGTCAGAGACTATTTTGAACGGGAGGCGTTGACCTTCACAAGAACCCCCCCGCTGTTAGGCAGCATGATAGAAACCCCAGCCGCTGCCCTCTGCGCTGAAGAGATCGCCCAGTACAGCGATTTTTTCAGTGTGGGCAGCAACGATTTGACGCAATATGCTATGGCCGCCGGTCGAGAAAATGCCTTTGTAACGGAATACTTTTTGCATGACCACAGCGCCATTTTCCGTCTGCTCGAACACGTAGTTCAATCGAGCGGCAAAAAAACCGTCGGCATTTGCGGAGAGCTTGCCACCGAAACGTCCGCCCTCCCAAGACTGTTGGCCCTGGGCATTCACGAATTCAGCGTTAATCCTTTGCAGGTTCCGCACATAAAAAAGGCTTTCCGGCAGACAAACAGCAACCAACCTTCGGAGGTGAAATTTGCTCAAAATGGACGTTAAGGCGGACATCGCCCTTTCGCGGGCTCCGCCAACATAATCGGTACGCCAAGCTAACGCAACAGATTCGTTCATCGCCTGTTAGCGTGACAAAGGAAGAAACCCAATTTAGTTTTTCACAAAGAAAGGAGATGCAAAATGCGAAAAGCCAAGACAATCCTGGCGGGAATGCTCACGGCTTGTATTGCAGGTGCGGTGATTCTCGGATGCGACAACAAAAGCCAGGAGCCTCTGCCGTACGAACCCCAGACCCAACAGGAAGAGCCTCTTCAACCAGGACAAGAAAGAGAGATGCCTGAACAACCTCAGCAACAAGAGTCCCCTGCTTATCCAAGCCCGGGAACCGGCCAAACGGGGCAGCAAGGCGGTGGAGCAGAACTTCCCTAACAAAAAGCGCACGGATTTTCCGTGCTGTCTACTCCCGTAACAGTCTTTGAGTCAGAAAAGCGACATGACCAGAGACTCGGGTAAGAGAGCCCACTAAACTTCAGAGAGGAAACGATGATTATGATGCGAAACAACGTAAAAAAGGTTCTACTGGGCGTTGCGATGGTCGTAGCTGCCGTTACAGCCATTTCCATCACCGCTGGGCATCTAAGGGTCCAAGCCCAGGAAGCTGCACCCGTTATCGAGATCGGCACTTACAACCCCCAAGCCGCTTTCGAGAAACACCCTGCACAAACGGCGTTGATGGAGATAATGGAAACGCTCCAAACGGACCTTCAAAAGGCCCAAGAAGAGGGTGACAGCGCCAAGGTGCAACAAATTCAACAACAGTACGAACAAGAACGCGCCCAAGCCATCGAACAATTCCACAATGACATCAACAGGATTATTCCCTCCGCTGCTCAAGCTGCTGGTGTCAACGTGGTGGCCCTCGAAATCGTCTACGCCGCCGAGAACGTCAAGACGCAAGACATCACTCCGGAACTGATTAACGCGTTCGACGACCTTGGAGGTGAAGAAGGCCAGAAGGAAGCCCCTGTGGCCCCTCAGGTTCCCCTGCACCAACCATAACTTCCTTCTCCTCACGCCGGCACCGCCCCTGTGCAATCATAGGGGCGGTGCTCCATATCATTCTCCTTCTATCACCCTTTCACCCCATCTTGAGAAACAGGAAAGGCCATCCCTTGAGGTTGGTTGTCTGGGCTGTCCAAAGTCCGGTTTCTCATATCCGACGCCGCCCTTGCGGTTCACCGGCACCCGAGCACCCTCAAATTATGCGCGAGACTTAACCCCCACGGTATCAAGCATGCTCAGCGCACAAAAAAAGGACCTACGATTTATCGTAAGTCCTTGCTATCGCTTGGTGGGCCGCGAGGGAGTCGAACCCCCGACCTTGGGATTAAGAGTCCCCTGCTCTACCAGCTGAGCTAGCGGCCCCCTTGGTGTATGGTACGGGGACCGGCAATCACGGTCCGCCGCTAAAAACAAAAATGGAGCGGGAGACGGGATTTGAACCCGCGACGTCAACCTTGGCAAGGTTGCACTCTACCACTGAGTTACTCCCGCTCAATGAGAGCACGCAAATGATAGCATACGCCAGTGAGCGTGTCAATAAAACAAAGCCATAAAGCAATGCCATACGAGTTTCGCGGCGGGTCGAATAGAAGCGCGCAAGCATGCGTAAAGTCGATACTGGTTTCTTCTTTGTCGATGGTAATCCACAGGGTATGGATACATGACGGATGAGTTTTGATGGGACACTGATGAGAGGGAAAGATTAAATGACTTGCGGTAGGTAGTTTGGGGTGTTTGTAATCAGAAGTAGGCGGGGAAGGGTTGCTGCTAAGCTTCAGCTATCGCTTTGCGTGGCCTCTTGATTTTGAAACAGGCTCGCGCTTTATGGACTCTTCCAGCATTCGCTGCATGAGGGGAGGGCATCCATTACATCGGCGGCGTTTGGTGGTATCGCCCCGCGGAATGGTGCGCGGAATACTCTCGTCGCGCATCACCGCATCCAGTTCTTTATCAAAACAATGACCCATGGCATATTTCTTATCGCCGTAAACGTATCCGCAGGCATACATCTTGCCGTTGGGTCCGATACAGCTCATGTTCTTGGGAATGATGCAATCGTCTTTCGTAAACTCGCGTCCGTCGCAATCTGCTTTGTAAGCGCGAATATCTTCCTCGTTATCGAGCGGCATCTCATCGAGAATCTCGGAATCGACAAACAACGCGAATAGGCGCTGATCCAAAGCTTTCAGTTTTTCAAGTTCGCTCGGGCTGAGAGGTTGGTTATACAGATGAAGTCCCACGAGCATTTCGTGGGTTTCTTGCGCCCATGAAGCCATGGCCAGGATTTCCGGGTGTTTGTCGAGGCCTTCTCCCGTGCTGATTATTAGACATTCCGTCCCCAGCGAAGCGGATTCGTCCACGATGCTCAACCATTCGTCCGTTGCGAGGCTGACAGTCTGGGCCGGTATCCCTTCCACAGAATCCGTTTGTACCGGCGTGACATAAACCCACAGATATTTCATGCGCTCTTTGCTGCGTCCATTGCGCCGGTCATGGGCAACTGATTTCACTTCTTTGGCAATGTTTTGAGGCAGCGCGAATGGGTTCGCTTTGTCGTAAATCGTATCCCAACGTTTTCTGGATGCCACCGTTTTACCTCGCTTTTGCTTCAAATATTTCTCGGCGTTAGCTCGGGCAGACTCGATAATAGCCCTTTTGTTACCGCTGTGAACGTCTAAGACCGCCCCCCAGGCATGCCCTCAATTCTTGACGATATGTCACGTTCTTTAGGGGTAACAAAAATCTTGCCACCTAAATTTCCCAAAGAACAGGTTTCAACGTTCAATCCTGCTTTTCTGAGGAAACGCCGGAGAAACGCCAGAACATTCCCCTTCTACCAATTTCCACAGTTTCAATTTTATCCGCAAAACACCACACGCGCAAATTCCCCGAAATCCTAGGCAAGTCAATACCCAATTGTCAACGCCTAGGAAGAATTTCTGGAAATCTCGCGTATTTTGTTGTGAAATCGCCTCTTACGTTGCTAACAAACACAACCAGCAAGCCCGCGGCGCTGAACTTCTATCTCTTTTTCTTTCAATGTTTTACATGGAAAAGCCGACTGCGGTTGCACGCACTGACGTGCGTCTCCCGCGCCATCAGTTCGCCATTTCCTTTGCCTTTTCGACATAGGCATCAAAACACTCGGCCACCCTGGCGAATTCAGCATCCCCGCAGTGGACGTACATGCGGTATTGAAGATCAAAACTGTCCCCAGGATTGAGAGTCAGGGTATCGTTATGCGGATATGAGACCCCCAGAAAACCGTAATGCCGGAACAGCCATCCGGGATGGGGATAGCCGGGGTTAGCGGGATGCTGGAAGATCGCGACCCCTGAGGTTGGGCCGTCCGGCTCGACGCGCGAGGTGCAGTCCGCCCATGGCGTCTCGTACTTCGTCTGGTCTTTTTCAATCGGGCCTTTAGCCGTCGTGAAGTGCATAGGTTTACGCGCCTTGTCCGGTCGATAGCATAAGCCCCCGTATCCCTTATTCGCCGTAGTAGCTCCCCGGATGGTAACAACGTCATCGCAGACATTCGTGAATTTCAGATAAAAATCGATCGCGCGGCCCAGTTCGTCCGCGGGATGAACCACGAACTCGATATGTTCCCGGACCTTCGGCTCGGGATCATCGTCAAATACCCAGACGTTCTCGACGGCGACAGTCGCGGCATCCTTGGTCGCCTCGCGCGTGATCCATTTGTCAAAAACTTGCCTCACGCCATCGACGAGCCATACATCCATGGGACGGTCCCCCGCCGTGCACTTGGGCCAGGTCCAGAAGACTCCGCGGTGATGATAATGGTCGTCGGGAAAATCCTGGGTCAGAACATCGCCATCAAGTCCGTAAAGCGGATGGATGTAACTCATACGCGCGAACTTTTCGGGAACACCCTCAGGGGGCTGCACCATGGTGTAGCGATACGCCAAAACCGGTTTTCCATTTTCGAAAAGAGCCAAAAAATTGCCGTTATCCTCCAGCGTAAACCCTTCAGCCGAAGCTTTGGCTTCCATTAGGGGCGTCATATCCTCTCCGCCGTGACTCGTCTGGCACGAAACCGCCAGAAATACCATTGCTATCGCCATTGCACCAATTGTTCTCATCGCTATATACCTCCTGATTGCGAAAACAAATCGCCAGTTTAGCACACGTCCGCCCCAAATACACGAGGCGCCTCGCGTCTCCAACAGACGATGGCCGTATTTGGTGAAGTCAAGTCCCTTTACCAATCCCGCCAGACATCCTCGGCGGCTTTGCGGAGACTTGCGGGGTTCCAGGCCATGTTGGCTGGATCGGGCACTGCGCCACCGCCGGGCGAACGGAGCAAAAACAGTAGCTGCCGGAATTCCTCGGGCTGAAGCTCGAGCGCGTAACGCAGGTTTCCCCCTTTGTACAGCGCCTGATCGCGCTCGCCGCCTACATCAACGTAGTACTCGGCCCGATCATTCAGTTTTCCAGCAACGACCTCTTCGCCATTGATGGCAAGGCCCGGCTCGAACACCCAGATGACATTCAAAATGGAGTTCTTGTCCTGGGCGCGGGGATGGGGGTCGACGGTAATATCGAGCCGCCCGTCTTTGTCTGCGTCGATGGCCTCAAAAACAACGGAGCCGGGCCCGTGTTGCCCCCATTCGGCAATGGGATCGACGTCGCGTTCCGGGGCGCCTTCCACGCGCAGGATAAGAGGGCGTTGTCCGGCCATGGTCCAGTGGCTCTCGCATAGTCCAAGCACAACTTTCCGGCGTCCGCCGGCGTCAACATGAAACGTGTACGTAATAGGGATACCGCCCATCCCTGCGCGGATGTTTTTAAAAGCCGAATCACAGTCCGCGTTGGGTTTTGCCCAACCAGGCAATGCGCTGGGGCCACCCGTGCATCCCCATTCGCGCTCTTCACGAACGGGCTCGATACCAAGCGGGAGGGCAAGCACTGGCCGCCCCCCTGCGCTGCCGATTCGGTCGCCTACGCCAACGCTCTCGGGTATCTGCACCTCGAGGAGGGCTCTGGCCGAGACGTCGCCGGTATTGCGAATTTCGGCACACAATACGTCCACTCCACCGGGCCAGACAGGTGCACGGTAAGCGGTCTCTTCAACGACAATATCGCCGGCCCGCTTCGTGGTAACGGCCGTCGGCACGAGCTCTTCCTCGAAGCGCTGTTCCGCGACCGTCATACCCGTGGGCTCGGTCAGTGCCAGCATGAAACTACCCCACGGTTCCTCGATCGCGCCATTCTCAGCAACCGTCGACGGCGGAAACCCGGGTGACGACAAAGTTGCAGCCGGCTCTTCCCCGGCAAACGCGATCCCCGTCAGAATCATCAGCACTAAACTCATTTTGACCTTCATGAGATGGCCTCCCGCGGTCCGCGCTCAGGTGAATTGATCACCTTGATCCCGTACATCTGGCAGAATGCTTCCACATCGCGCCGGTGGTTGCCATAAAACACAACCTGGTGGAACCCCATCACATCGCGGGCATCTTCCATGTGGTCCATGGCCACCTCGATGCTGGTGCGGCAGCCGCCGGCCGGGGGCGTCTGCACATTGCCGACTACGGTACCCGTATCGAGAATCAGTGAGTTTGGATTCTGGAACCGCACGAGCGTCACCGGCTGGCCTTCTTTCCACAGCACCTGTGTCGCTACACCGATATCCGACTCTGAATGCGAGCGCAGGATTACCGGTTCAGGCGGCTGGTCAAAACCGTTCAGGCGCGTACCACAGGTACAGTGCGCAGCCACGAGCACGTTCTTGTAGGTCTCCGCCACGGGGTCCTGCTGGAATCCCGGCTTGTCGAACAGGTAACTCACAAACATGAGTGAAATCGCCGCGAAAAGGTCCGCCTCGCAACCGTACGTCACGCCGTGGTCCTGAAAAATCGCTGCAGCCATGCATGGCGGGGTCGGGACAACCCGCGCCGTCACCATACCCAGACAGTCCGTGGTAATCGCATTCGACGCCTCGTCCTTGACCAGGCGTTTAGCCGTCAGGAACGACCGCGCGGCGTTTAGGCAATCCTCGGGGCTGGGTTCGACCACTTCCTTGGCTACGCGTTGCATTTCGCGCGCGATTTCGTGCGCCTCGTCCGTGGCCGGCATCTCATCGAACATCTCGTGCAATACCGGACGCGGCACGTAGCGCACTTTGGTGTCAAGCCGCTCCAATACCGTTTCGTTTCGTTCGTCGCCACGGACCACCAAAACGCGTGATTCTTCGAGCTGTTTTTTGGCCCGGACCATGCGGAACGCTTGCTCAACAGGTTCCATGCTCAACGACGAGATCACGTGTACCTTTGGCCGCCGCGATATCTCGAGGGTGTGGTGCGTGAACGAGGTGCCAATAGGCGAGAAAATGATGGTGGGGAGTCCCGCCTGCGCGATAGCATCCGCCCACTTCCAATAACTCAAATGCTGGATGTGTACCAACACGGCATCGGGCTGTTCTGCCTGCATACGATTGACAAAGGCAGTTACGGCCTCGTCGCTTTCGAGGGGAGGATTCGTCATTTCGAATCCGACTCCGAGACGATTCGCGATTTCTTTGAAATTGCGTTCGTATTCTTCGCGGTGCCCTTCGAGATCGTACGCTGTGCCCGGCCATCCCAGCCAATAGGGCGGTTTCTTACGGACTACTGCCCCGACAATCCGGACCTTTGGTTTCGGGCGCAATTCCTCCAAGTCTACGTATTCACCGAGTTCTTTGGGAGCCTTTTGTGTCTGTGCCGCGGCCAACATCGACCCTGCGACCCCGGCTCCCGCCGCTGCCCCTAGAAAACACCGACGCGACATCGAACAACAATTGCATTGCCCGCCAGGTACATGGTGGTTGTGGTTGGTGTGCATGATGACGGCCCTCCTCTTGGTTTTGGCGCGAACCCCATTCTAAACCCGTTCGGGTAAAATAAAAACGGCGCGCGACATTGAAGACAGTTGCCTCGCGCGGCAAGGATAGGCGCCGCTTGCCTCATTCACCGTAGAACGCGCCGATCTTGAAGATCTTGAGCATGACTTCGCTGTCCCGCGCCCATTCTTTCGTACGCCGGGTGTAATACGTCACCAGGGCTTCGTCGTCCTGGAAAAACACGAAAGGATACGCCGCGTCGTAGTCCGGACGATTATCGATGTCGCGAAAGTCACCCCAAGTGCGACCTTCATCTTTAGAAATCGCCGCCGTGAGCGGTGTACGCGGCCAGTTGCTCTTCGAAAACACGTTGTTCCATACCAGCAATAGATCGCCGGTCGAGGGAATCCGGGTAATAAGCGCTTCCGAATCCGGCGCTGGAAGATGTGTGGGCTCGGGTTTTGACCAGGTTTCTCCACGATTCGACGATTCCGCCCGGTAGAGACGTCCAGTCGTTGTGCGAAGCAGGCAGAGCAGGCGGCCGTCCTTCAATTCCACGATGGTGGGCTCATGCGCCCCACGCCCGGGCGCGGTCATCTCGGTGCTTTTCTGCCACGTCACAAAGCCATCGTCGGAATACCAGACCCACGAACAGAGCTTCGATTCGCCGCCCCGATACGGCCCTCCACCAAGTACGCCATGCGCAGGGAGCAAGATGCGGCCGTCGGATAGCCGCAGGGCGCGGCCGTGGTTCGTGCAATAAAAGCCTGGTTCTGAAATCTGCACAATCTCGCTCCACGACTCGCATTCGTCCTTCGAACGCTTCATGAAGACATTGCGTTGAGCATCCGACTCCCATCCCGTGAAGAAGAACAGGATCTCATCGTTGGGAAGACGCACTAGGTTGGGATGTTTGACATTCTTGTGCCACTTGCAGTCCTGAAGAATGAATTTTGGACTCCACGTGCGGCAGTTATCTGAAGAAATCTTGGCCGAGATGCGGCACGGCATTGCATCACCGAACCCGCTCGTCTTATCTGTCGGCTCACGGTTCGCGTGGGACGGACGAGTCGCATAATACTCACTCCACACAAGCATCTTCCGTCCGTCTTTCAGCGGAAAAATCAACTGATGGTCGTGGCGAGGGTTTTCAGGCGTCCACGTACATACAATCTCCTCGAAAATCGGTTTGAGGAGCCCTTCGGTTGGAACGTTTTCAGGCAATTCCTCGGCCAATCCGGCTACGGCCAATAGAATAAGCCCCGCGGCGAAAGCGATGGTCTTCATGGTTGCCCTTCCCGCTTGGAAATTGCCGATCCTGAAACGAGGCAGTCACTCTTCTTGCGGTATTTCAGTAAAGAAACGTTTATGAGAACCTCCCAAGGGCTCCTCGTGCATGTTGATGGAAACCGTTGTAATGCTCACAAGAACCAGGGCCAGGCACGCTGAAATAATCACCCAATACCAAGCGATCTCGGGCCGTTCCATCACCGTATCGGGCCATTCTCGTCGGCCGAATACGAGCCACAACCCGAACAACAAAACAAAAATCGGCACATACATGGTATGAGAAACGCCGAAATCAATTTCCTTGTAAAACAATCCGCCTGTAATATAAGAAAAAACGGTATACAGTCCCAGATAGCCGAAGAACATCCCGGGCACCACCGCCGCGGTGAGCGTCTTCTTCCGCTCCCCGTAGCGGCCCCACGAAAGGAGTTCCCCGGCCGCCAGCATAACCACCAGAATCAACCCGACTATTTGTTGAGTTCGTACAAACTGCGATAGATCCTCAGCCCCAAGGGACTCGCCCAGCCGCACAAGCTTCTCGAAGCGAAACGCCTCGATATAATTGACGAAGGGAATAGCGAGCAAAAGGAACACCAACGCAAGCCCATTGGCAACGCGCGAGTGCGCGACGGGATCGGGCCATGTACGCGTGACGATGGCGTAGGCCATCCCGAGTCCGCCGCAGAAGCCGAGGGTGAATTCCATTACATTCCACCAGTTATACGAAATCTCCCACGACGAACCCATCACCTGAAGGAAGTTGCCGAAGGCAAACCCAAACCCGCCGCCGAGGGCGCTGTAGGACGCCACCCGCAACGCCCGTACGTATCCTTCGCGATGGAGAAACCATGTGAGAGCGCCGGCGGCCCCAAGACACGCCGCCCAAAGCTCCGAGCGTGGCGGCGTCATAAACCATTCGAGTTGGTAAATGAAAAACCCCCACACAAGCCAGGCGCCGGCCACCATCTCGGCCATTAACGAAGGCCAGCGCGGTTTATGCTCATCGGTGGACTCCAGACCCAGGCCGAACAGCCCGCCGCCGATGAAACCGTACAGCCCGCCGATCACCACCAGCATGGAATAGCCATAGAACACATTGAGAAAATCATTCCCGCGGCAATAGCCGATCACCCGGCCGTAGCTCATCATGCCCCCGGCGCCCCAGCCCATTGCACACAGGGCCGCCAAGGTGGGAGCGCGTCGCATCCACCGCGAATCGCGCATTGCAATAAGCAGAGCGAGACCTCCAACGCCCCCGGCCCATGAAGCCCCCCATTCGTGCCCGAAATGGCCGCGAATCGCCCAGGCAAGTCCCAGCGCAAGGGCAGTAAACAGCATTACATAAAGTTTGCGCATCGTTACCCTCTCATTTCGAATGCTTCGACCGTTCCGCAAGGTCCCGAAGCTTCTCTTCATCGACGTCGACGCCGAGCCCTGCGCCAGAGGGAACGCGCAGCTTGCCTCCTTCCACGGTCAACGGCTCGGCAAGCACGCTCTCGCCCAGAAACTGCGGGCCGTTCAGTGCCGCGGGGTATGCAAGTCCGAACGAACCGTATAGAATAGCCGAAGCCGCCAGCGCAATATCCGGCTCGGTCAAGCCACTTCCCAGAAACATGAGTCCGGCATCTTCAAGAAGAGCTATCTCGCGCCGTGCGGGCAAGAGCCCCGCGCAACGCGCCGGTTTCATGGCCACGCCATCGCAGCACTCGAGCTTGATGAACTCGACCAGGTCCGACGGCGAGACCACCCCTTCGTCGAGAATGATAGGAAGCGCGCCTTGTCGCGTCAACGCCTGGTATCCAGTAAGCCGGTTTGCCTTCAACGGCTGTTCGAACACATCCACGCCGATGTCGGCCAGTTTGGGCGCTAACGCCAACGCCGTAGTCACATCATATCCGCCGTTCGCATCGCCCCAGAGAAACCCCTGCGGAACCAATCGCTTTACAATACGGCACATCTCGAGATCGAAGCCCGGGTCCGGGCCCAGCTTAACATTAAAATTTTCGTAGCCCGCCTCTTTGCCTTTCGCGATCAATGGTTCCAAATCGTCGAGGGTTTTCGGATTGAGCGTCCAACTCAGTGTCAGAGTTTCGGGCAGCTTCCGGCCCCACAACTCGGACAAGTTGCAGTTGATCGCTTTACCGATAAGATCATGAAGGGCCGTATCCACTCCGGCCTTGGCGATCGGTGCACCTGTCGAAAAAGAATTAGCGATTTCCCGATTCATCGCCTCGTGAATTGCATCGAGCGCGAAGGGATTCCGGTCCATCAGGACCGGCCGCAGGTACCGCTCAATCGTCGAGGTCACACTATCGAGCGTCTCATAGCTCCACCGAGGACTGGGGATGCTCTCCCCCCACCCCACCGCGCCGTTGTCGGCCGTGATCTTGATTACAGCGGACGCCCGGCCATAACCTGTGGGCCCTTCAAAGAATTTGAAACGCATGACGGTGGGATACCACACCGGGATCACCTCGAGCGCGGCAATCTTCAGCGAACGAGACACGCCACTGAACGCCTCTTGAGGGAGCGTCATCGCGGCCAGTCCCGCTACCCCGCTTTTGATAAACTCTCGTCGCGTTGCGTGCATGCCTCCCCCTCGCCCTCTTAAACAGGACCGTTCAATTCCACAGCCGCATCACGGATGACCCTGAGTTCCTCCGTGCTCAGCTCGAAATCCGCGGCAACGGCATTCTCCTCAACCTGCTTTTCGTTCCTGGCACCTGCAAGAACACTGGTAATACCCGGTTGCGCCCGGACGTCGTCGCCGCCGGCGGAGATCATCAGCAGGACGACGAGGAGCAGCGGGATGGCCTCCG
>JAWODE010000604.1:0-10896 GCA_046483455.1 Candidatus Hydrogenedentota bacterium
CATACGCTGCATCCAGCACCTGCTGCCGTTCTTCTCTTATCTTCTCCGCGTGCCCGTAATGCACCACCGCTGGCGTCATCAGTCCCAGACCTGTATGATGGTGTGGCAGGACGAACATGTTTTGCAAAATTTGGAGGATAAATTTAGTCGTGGGATCACTGCTGTCCAAGATAATTCTGGCGGAGCGCGCCGACCTTTGCAAGAGAGGGGCAACGCGGGAACTGTTCCAGCAATTGACCGAAAAGGCTGGCAGAGCGTACCATGAAAATCGTCCGCCGTGTGTCCGTTGGGAACCGGTTTGTGATACCCCGATTCTCCTACGCCAGCGGAGGACTCTGTCAAGTTCGAGATGACACGCTACCTTTCAGAAAGTTATTTTGGACAAGAGTGATATGGGCATTAGAATTCTTCCGTAATCCGGGGGCGTGGTGGTTCCGCGCGTCACAGTGGAAGCGCCATCGAACAAGACAGCCAAGCCTTCCTTTTGGCTCGAAAAAACTCTTCTCGGAAATTGCCAATTCGAGTTCGCGTCCTTGGGGCACTTCCTTCACTTCGTTTGCTTTGGTATCCTTAGTGCGTGGCTTACCGAATCTTTTCTTCAGGGGGATGCGTCATGTCCTTTTCTTTGTGTCTCGCCGGCCTGGCTCTTCTCATTGCTTCTGACCCCGCCCAGGCCGATTCCGAACCGCCGGACCGCTGGTTTGCATACCGTTCGTTCCGGCCGGCAACAGCGCCCATTCGCGAGTTCGCCACGTTAGGCGTTGACACCGTCTGTATTTTCCCGGCCAATACGGACTGCTCCTTGGGCGTCCCCTATTCCGTATCGCCCCCGGTTTGGGTGGGCCCTGACCGTTACGACTTCAATTCACTCGATGCTCAAGTGGCGCTGGTGGTCGAAGCCAATCCTAAAGCGAAGCTGCTGTGTCTCATCGATCTCAACACGCCCCACTGGTGGGTGCGCTTGCATGGACGGCAGTCGGGTTTCGAGGACACGTTCTACAACCAGGGAAAAACGATCGCGACGCCTAAATGGCGTGAAGATACCAAGGCCTATCTTCAGGCGTTCCTGACGCATATGCAGACAACGTATCCGGACCTCGTGCAGGGCTACATACTTGCATGCGGCGGCACCACGGAATGGCAGGACTGCAGTTGGGGCGAGGAAAGCGCGACGCGCCGGGCAGCCTGGCGCGCGTGGATGCAGGAACGCGGCAAACCCGATCCCCTCGATATCCCCCCAGCTTCAGTACGCGAACACACCACGCACGGCATCTTCCGCGACCCGCGGAAGGATGCGCTCGCCATTGATTACTGGCGTTTCGCGCACTGGATAACGGGCGACGGAATACTGTATTTCGCGCGCGCCGCTCAGGAAATATTGAACCATGAGACCGCCGTCGGCGTATTCTACGGCTACATCCTCGAGTTGGCCAATGGCCGCCTGCTCTACGAGGCGCACCTGGATTTCGACCGCGTGTTTCAATCCCCGGACCTCGATTTCTTCATCGCGCCCGGCACCTATCATGACCGGCAGATTGGCGGCGCCAGCGGCTACATGGTGGCCCTCGAAAGCCTGCGGCATCACCAGAAACGATTCCTGCATGAGATCGACCACCGGACCCACACGTCCAAGTCCACCGTCGAGCTGGGCGTTGCGGTACCGGGCCACCACAACGGGTTCCCCAACGAACAGGCCACCATCGCCGGATTGCGACGCGAATTCTCGCTTGCACTTATCGAAGGCACGGCCCTTTGGTGGTTCGACATGTTCGGAGACTGGTTCAAGGGAGAACGCGTCCTCGAAGCCCTCGAGCAAATGGAGGAACTTTGGGACCGTTTCGCATCTCGACCCCGCGAATCCGCCTCGGAGGTGGCGATGATCGTCGATGCCGAGAGCATGCTCTACGTCGACGGCAAAACGCCAATCATCCGAGAACTCATGTACAACCAGCGCGTGGGACTCTACCGCATGGGCGCGCCTTTTGACGTGATCTCGATGGCCGATCTCGCCGATATGGACATGATGCGCTACAAATTGTTGCTGTTTCCCAATCTATTCGTGGTGGATAAGGCCAAGCGGGAAATCTTGGCATCCAAAATCTTGCGCGATGGGAAGACTGTTATCTGGGTGTATGCGCCGGGTATCATTTCCGATAACACCTATGATCCGGCCAATGTCGAGGCCTTAACCGGGCACGCTTATGGTGCAGAGGAAATAATTTCGAAGCAGATGAACGAATGGACATCGGTTTACGCGCCCCAACCGAATCTTTCTGGAACGGTGTTGCATGACTTGGCGCGAAAGGCTGGCGTCCACGTGTACTCAGACGCGCAGGAGCCTCTGTACGCCAATGCACAATTCCTCGCGGTTCACAGCCTCGATGGCGGCGACAGAACCTACCGCCTGCCCCGAAAATCCACCCGCGTAACCGAGCTCTTCAGCGGGCGGGTGGTCGCCGAAAACACCGACACCCTCACCGACCGTCTCGACGCCCCGGCGACGATGCTGTACCGCCTTGAACTGGAGCCACACAACAGTAAATAGAGACACAGGCGAAAGGAAATGTCCATGGTGGAACCTCGAAAAGATTCCAGCCCAGTAAAACTGGCACTTCTGAGCGCTTTTTTCTTTCTTTTCTTCGTCCAATTGCTGACGATTTGGATAGAGAGCATCTATCGCCTGAGCCTGATCAAACTGAATCCGGGAAAGGAAATGCTGGGGCTTCTATTTGTGCTTTCGCCCATGGCATTGCTCCTTGCCGGAAGAGGAGCGCAGCGGTGGCTTTGTGTGGGGAGTCTGTTTACGATGTTTTTGGCCCGGGCGCTGTGCCCCTTGTTCGGGGGAGCCGGCTTGATAATCGTCGCCGGCGCCGGCGTAGGCGCTTCTCTCATTACAATGTGTTGCTTGCCAACGCATATCTCCCGAATTCCTCAAAGAAGCCTCGGACTGGGCCTGGCAATAGCCGTTCTCATGTCGGTCGCGCTTCGGGCGTGGGGCTCTTCGTTCGACATCTCGATGGGAAAACCAGGCGACGTTCTCGCGTGGGCGCTGGTAGCGTGTGCTGCATTTCTGCTCAGAGGTTCCGCAACGGCGCCTATAAACAGTGAACCAACTGTTACGACACCGTTTCCCGAACGCCTGGCCCGTTCCATGCTTCTTTTCTCCAGTCTCGCGATGGTCTACCTTGTGCTATCGAGCCCGGCGGTGGTGACCACATGGTCTGGTAGTAATTACGTCGTGGGGCTGGTTCTACTTGTGCTTTCCCTCACGGCCGCGGCGGCTTGGCTGGCCGCTGGCTTACCGAGTCCGGTCTCGTTGGGCCGTAGGATACTCACTCTGTGGAACGCGCTGTTCGTAACGGCTCTTTTGGTAGGGATACTTTTGCACACAGTCGAGTTCCCGTCGTCTCCCGATGACCCCACGCTGGTGGTGCACCCTACGACGTGGCCATACCATATGCCCTTCTACCTGATGTTTGTGTTATCGCCGGTCTTGGTTTTCAACATCATTGCCGCCGTCGAGAATGCTCCTGCCACGAGTCCGCGTGCCCACGTGTTTCCTGTGCTGGTGGGGATGATCTTTCTCACGGCGATCACGCTCGTTTTGATCTTCACGAATACTTGGGGCTACCTGGGCGCCTTCGGCCACTTTCTCAGAAACAGGTTTTATCTCCCGTTCCTACTCGTGGGCGCGGGTATGATCATCCCCCTATTGCTTCCGGTGTGGCACCCCTCCTTTCCGCTTCGCAAGAACAAGCTTCCCGCGATTCCCGTCTTGAGCGCGGCACTGGTAGTTGGCTTATTCGCCATTGGTGGTGCAGCATATCGGAGCGCAGGGCCTCCCCAAGCACCCGACGACCCCGAAACGCTGACGGTTCTCACCTACAACATGCAACAAGCCACGGATACACAGGGTTACAGAAACCTTCACGGGCAACTCGACTTACTCAGAAAGGTCAACGCCGACATTATCGGGCTGCAAGAAAGCGACGGGGCGCGGCCATCGTTGGGCAATGTCGATGCCACGCGGTTCTTTGCCGACACACTGGGCTATCACGTGTATTTTGGTCCGAACGCTATTTCCGGAACATACGGCACCGCTATTCTCTCGCGTTTTCCGTTAGAGAATCCACGGACACTCTTTACGTACAGCACCATCGATGAAGTTGGCACGGCAGTAGCTGAGATCGAAGCCGGCGGCCGGCGCATCGGCTTGTTTAACAGCCACCCTGCCGGGCCGCAAGAAGTCAAAATGGCACATGCCGAAGCCCTGGTGAAAGAATGCGCCCAGTATGACTACGTCATCACCATGGGCGACCACAATACCCGTCCCGACAGTCCCGCCTATGCCGTTGTTGCGGAAATTTTATCGGAAACGTGGCTGCAAAAATACCCGGACGGGACGGGCCAAGCCCACCCGCTGTGGCCGGAAAGCACGCCGGAAAACCGCGATTACGACATCAGCACCCGCCGGATAGACTACATATTTGCCTCTCCCAATTTTGAGATTGTAGAGTCCTTTTATGTACTTTCCCCGGAGTCGGAAACCGACCACCCGGCGCACTGGTCAGTCCTGCGATGGAAAGAGTAATCGGGCGCTGCCCACAGGCCGCAATTCCGTATGTTCGTGCCCTGGTGATTTAAGATCGAGAAGAAGGTAACCGCGAAAACAAAAAGTGAACGGGCCACTTCATTGGCAATCGTGCAGGCCTTTATACTATTTTCTGTTTTTGCTCACTGAAGAAAGGTTTTACTAATGTTTATTCGTACACGGTATCTGGCTATGCTGGGATGCGCTGTAGCTGTTATGGGATGCGCTGCCCTGAGCAAGGCCGCCATTTCGCATTCTGAGCCATCGACATTTGTACTCGCGCGCGAAGGTAAAGCCGCCTGTACCATTGTAACGGCGGAGAATCCAACACCCGCGGCGCGCCTCGCCGCATTGGAACTGCAGTACCATGTGTTGAAGGCCACGGGAGCGGAGTTACCTGTCCAGACAGATATCGAGCAGGTTGGTGGACCGCGAATCCTTGTTGGCGATAGTGCCGCGACACGCGCCATGGGATTCAACCCATCAGATTTCGGCCCCCAAGAATATTCGATCGCGTTTCGACCGGATACGCTCATTCTGATTGGCCGCGATTGGCAGGACACCGAAGCCAACCGGGCCGAATTCGGCCGCCCGATGTGCTGCGGCGATACACTCGAGGATACACGCCACAAGATCGATTACTGGAAAACCGTCGGCTATCCCGAGCGCAGCGTTGGAGAAATGCGGCTTCCAGGGGTTTATGACAAACAAGGCACCTGCTATGCAGCCTATGATTTCCTCGAGCGGTTTTGCGGCATTCGCTGGTACGGTGCGCCGGAGATCGCCGTCATCATACCTTCCCAAAAGACTTTCACGGTTTCTGGTGCGGATATCCGCCGCGCCCCCGCCCTCAAGTACCGCGATGCGCTGTGGTCCGGCAATTGGCCGTTCATGAAAGGGCAGTGGGGACCCGTCACGCAGTCGGAAATCCAATTATTCTGGCGGCGCTTGCGGTTGGGGGGCGAAAAGTGGGCCGGCAATCACACTTTTCATCCCCGAACCATTGAAACCACATTCACGGACCCCGAGTATCAGGCACAGGGACCGGGACACGGGACACAGCTCTGCTACACGAACCCCAAGCTGGTAACGGAGGTGGCGCGGATGGCGCGCGACTTCTTTGACGGAAAAGAAAATCCCCCCGCGGGCTGGAAGGCGGTCGGCGATTACTTCGCAATTGTGCCCGACGACAATTCAAAATTCTGCCAGTGCGCGCAATGCCAGGCGTTGCTCGATTCGGGAAAGGACATGCGGACCGGGCAATTCAGCAGCGGCGAAGTGAGCAACTATTTCTTCTCCTTTGTGAACGCCGTGGCGCGCGAGGTCGCCAAAACGCACCCCGGCAAATACATTGCCACCCTGGCTTACTGGAACTATGCTTTTCCGCCGCGCGGTTTCGACCTCGAACCCAATGTCAGTATCGCGCCCTGCCTTCACACATGCTACTACGCCATTCACAAGGAAATGCGCACAAACGACATGAAACTTTACCGCGAGTGGCTGGAAATAGCCGAGGCGCCCATATTCCTCTGGAATTACTACCACCACCCCATGGAAGCCGCCTTGATCAACAAATTCAAATGCTTCCCCAATGTCATGGTCCATGAAACTGCCCGGGCCATGCGCATGTTCATTAACGATGGCATCCGGGGTATTTTCATCTGCGGGGAACAAGACATGCTCGAGGGCTATGTCATCGCCAAAATCTGGGACGATCCCACGCAAGACGTGGATGCCATAATCGATGAGTTTTTCGAGCTCTATTTCGGCGCAGCCGCCAACCCAATGAAAAAATTCTATCTCCAACTCGAGGAGATCGCGTGCGATCCCAAGAATTATCCCCGTCCCCTCTATCGTAAAAATGGTATCGACTGGGAAGACGTCGCTTGGACGCACCTCGGCACCGAAAAGCGCATGAAGCGTCTCGGTGCGCTTATCGAAGAAGCCCAAGCCCGCGCCCAGACGAAGGAGGAAAAACAACGCGTTGCCCTCTGGACGGATGCCCTATGGAAATGGATGGAGGACGGTCGCGCCGAGTATCTGGCAAAACAAACTGAAACGAACGAAAGCGGAGCCCCCTGACGCCTAAGCGGATTTCCCCTCGCTCACCCCACATTCAACGAAGCGGCGTCAGCTTGATGTTTCGGAATAGGATGGGCGCACCCTCGCTCTGCAGGCCGATATAGCCCTTCTCAGGAACCTGCATGCCGGTCGCCTTGTTCTGAACTTCTCCGTTCACCGTTAACGTAAGGGTGTCGCCTTTACAGACGATCTTGTATTTGTTCCACTCCCCGGGCTTCTTCTCATTCGAAGGGTTCTTCCGCTCCGCGACCCGGAAAAACTCGCCGGGGGGACGCGTATTCTCGTTGAAATCGCACCCCATGCCGACCACGTCGCCCGCGCGTTCGTGCTTGAGTTGTGCTTCCATGCAAAGCGGCCAGATCTTCTCTTCATCCGTCATCCGCACCAGAACCCCACTGTTTCCGGGCTCCTCCGGCCACCGCCACTCAAGAACGAGTTTGAAGTCGCCGTATTGTTTCTTTGTGCGAATGAAACCGTTGGGCGTGCCTTTACACCAGAGGGCTCCGTCCCGTACTTCCCACACGATCTTTGGATCAACGTCAGGATCTTCAACATACATATGCCAGCCCTCGAGATCCTCTCCATTGAACAACCGGATGGTCTTGGTCTTCTCCGGCTTCGCTTCGTCTTCGGACACAGTGTTGGTTTCCGCCGCGATGGCCCCGCTTCCGGCCAAAAGGATCGCGAGTACACTCAAAAGCATTTTCACGTGTTTCATCTTGGATGTCTCCCGTAACCCCGTGTGAGCCTCTCCGTATTAACTGGCGGCCAGCTTTTCTCCGCACCGCACGAAAGCATAACCATATAAACCGGTCTCTTCAAGGGATAAGCGGATTTCTTCCCCAATAAGCCAGATGAGAGACTGCACGCATCGCGCGGGCTGGCACAACCATCGTAGGGGCGGCCCCTGTGCCTGCCCGTGTCTGTGCCTTCCCTCGGGCGGCCACGGGGGGCCGCCCCTACGACAGTCCGGGACATGAATCGAATGCGTCAATTGTCTATTAACAGAAGTATTACCCAGCGGCGATCGGGCCCACCCCCTGCTTTTGCACGCCCTCGACACGATGAAGTAGGATGTGCCTGGAATTCGAGCATAAGGGTGCAGGCTTTCCCACACTTTAGAAGGAATTTGCTACGATGCGCAGAATAATTGCCGGCCTATTCATGCTGTTCACTGTAGTCTTCTCCGCCCAGAGCGCTCAGGACCTGTTTGCGGAGGCTCCGCCGGCGCCAAAAGGCTACGCCACCTACGAAGAAGCGCGCGCGGCCATGCGTTCAGGCGAAGTGGAGCGCGTGGAACCACCAAGCGAAATTTCCAACGCGGTAACCTTCCACGATGACGTGGTCTTTGCCTCGCACGATGGGGTTACGCTTTCGCTGGATATCTTCGTTCCCAAGAATATAGAAAACCCTCGGCCGCTCTTGCTGTTCATTCATGGCGGTGGCTGGAGCAAAGGAAAGAAAGAGGACTACCTTTTTTACAATATCGAATTCGCGAAACTAGGCTACGTAACCGCATCGACCCAGTACCGGTTGACACCGGACCACGTTTTCCCCGCGAATGTGCGGGACGTCAAATGCGCGATCACCTTTTTGCGCGACCACGCTTCGGAATATCAAATCGACCCGGCCAAGGTAGTGACGATTGGGGGCTCGGCGGGCGGCCACCTCTCGCTCATGGCCGGATACGTGCAAAACCCGGCACTGGATTGTCCCGACAATCACGGCGCCACAGATACCTCCGTGCAGGCCGTCGTCAACCTCTACGGCGTGGTCGATTGCACCACGCCCGTCGCCATCGCGGCCCACCAGGTCCAGGATTACATCGGCAAGCCCTACGACGAGGCCAAAGAGGCGTATGAAGACGCTTCGCCAATCCACCATCTCGACGCAAACGATCCGCCCACCCTCACCTTCCACGGCACCAGCGATGAACTGGTCCCGGTCAGTCAGGCGGACACGCTGCACGCAAAGCTCGATGAGCTCGGCATCGCCAACTATTACGACCGTATCGAGGGCTGGCCCCACTCGATGGACGTCGCCAAGCCCATCAATGACCGTTGCCGGTATATCATCCAGCGCTTTCTGGAGAAGCATGTGCCTATTGAGAAATAGGCTTCAATCCCGGATATAAGGAGGCAGCCCCATACGCGCAGTAATTTTAACGCTTATGTGCATGTTCATCCGGGTACCTTTTGGCGCTCAAGCAGCCGAGACGGTCCCGCTGGACAAACAGGAGTTCCTGGACAAATGCAAAGGGGCCTGGGCAGGCCAAATGTTCGGGGTCTGCTTCGGCGCGCCCTACGAATTCCGATTCAACGGCGTCACCATCGACCAAGAATTGCGGCCATGGAAACCGGAGTATATCAAAGGCGCCATTCACCAGGATGACTGCTATGTCGAGATGACGTTCCTCAAGGCCCTCGAGGACTATGGTCTCGACATCACCTACGAAGAAGCGGGCAAAGCCTTCGCGAACACCGAATACCCCCTCTGGCATGCCAACTACCATGGCCGGGAAAACATTCGCTCAGGCATCATCCCCCCCATGTCCGGCCACCCGCTGTACAACCGCCACGCCGACGACATCGACTTCCAGATCGAGGCCGACCTGTTCGGTATCCTCACGCCGGGATTGCCTCAGGAATCCAACCGCCTTTGTGAAGTTTTCGGCCGCATCATGAATTACGGGGACGGCCTTTACGGCGGTATGTTCGTTGCCGGAATGTACTCGGCTGCCTATTTCGAAGATAGCGACGTGCGGGCCGTGCTCGAGGCCGGTCTCGAGTGCATCCCGCCCGAATCGCAATACCGGCAATGCATCGAGGATGTAATCGCGTGGCATGACCTCGAGCCCGAGGACTGGCGCGCAACGTGGGAGCGCATCGAGAAAAAGTGGCAGGACGACGTGGATTGCATGCCGGGCAATCCCTTCAACATCGACGCAAAACTCAACGGCGCTTACATCGCCATGGGACTGCTCTATGGCGACGGCGATTTGATGCGTACCGCGGAGATATCGACCCGCTGCGGGCAGGACGCCGACTGCAATCCATCGAACGCGGCGGGGGTCTTGGGATGCATGAAAGGCTTCGACGCCATGGAGCCGGAAATCACTTCCGGTATCCAAGCGATCCGCAACGAAAAATTCATCCATACCGACTACGGCTTCGATACGCTCATCGAGGCCTGCTGCGGGATGACCGAGCGAATTATCGTCCGCACCGGCGGAAAAACTGACGGAAACGTCTACCATATCCTGAGCCAAGATCCTGAACCGCCTGTAACGCTCGAACAATGGGTCCGCCAGGAAGAATTGCTCCGTCAGGCAATCACGCCCGCTGAAATGCGCCTATGGAACCCCGCGTGGCGCGTCGTTGCCTGCGGCCACGAAATGCATCCCGGCGTGCGTAGCGAAATGTATGGGCAAAACTCGGTGCTGGTCCTCCATCCCGTCAGCCAGGAAGAGCCCGCCGCAATCGAAGCAGTCCTCGAAGTGCCCGCAGACGCGGAGGAGTTGGTGCTGGACATCGCATCAGACAGAAAAGGAGATTTCTTGCTTCGCGTCCTTGTAAATGGCGAAACGGCCCACGAATCGCTCATCGATACGAAAGGCAATTGGCGGGAGGTGGCCATCGACATCGCACCGTATGCCGGCAAGAGCGTCCCCGTCCGCATCGAAAACGCCGCCAACAACTGGTCTAACGAAGCGGCCTACATCGATGCAATTAAACTGCGGTAAGCGAAGGCAAGAGTTTCCCTTTGCCCCCGCGTACGCCGCGTAAGACACATCCGCTAGCGCAAAAAGCCTCTGCCTTATAAGACTTCAGGCATTGCCCGGGATCGCCGAGCGCCAGCTCGGCATTCTTGGTGCCAGCGCTTTGTAGCCACCTCGCGCCTTCTTTATACTGGGCTTTTCGTGCGAGGGGGTCTTTTTCCACCGACGAGGAGGTGCGAAGCATGTTACGGAATTTGATAGGGGGAATTGTTCTGATACTCGCGACAGGGGGTGCTATAGCGGAACCGTTCATCCTTGAAAACGGCGACATTCAACTGATACTGGATGTCAGTAACGCCCACCGGCTACATCTTCCAGACATGGGACGGGACGAAATGGGTGGACGTTCCCGGTTCGCGAGTCGAAAACAACGCCGCGGCCGAGGCCGTCTGCGAATTTCCCCAACCTGTCACGACCGACCGTGTCCGCGTCTACTGCTTCGGCC
>JAWODE010000619.1:0-4350 GCA_046483455.1 Candidatus Hydrogenedentota bacterium
ATTCCCTTCATTCGCCAGGATGAGTTTCTCTGTCCGGGTGCGCAAGGCTTGTAAGACGATCCCCTCCAAGTCGTTTTCGGCGTAAACCTGTCCGGTGAAATCATTCTTGAATACACCTTCGGCTACAAGGGCCATACCGGGCATTTCCTCGGGTTTTTGAAGCCCGGCAAGACTGAGCATGGTAGGCGCGATATCGATGTGGCGCGCAAAATTGGCATTGACTTTCCCGGCCATGGCGCCCCCGGGAAGATGGAGCATTAGAGGTACATGGACCACCTCGTCATAGAGCGTTTGGCCGTGCCACCAGCCCTCATGGTCATAGAATTCCTCGCCGTGATCGGCGGTGAAAATGATAACCGAGTCCTCATAAAGCCCCCGCTCGCGCAGCTCCTCGATAAAGGCTCCAATATGGGCATCCATGTACTCGATTTCGGTGTAATAGGCGTGGCGCATCTTTTCGAGATATTCGTCCGGGTTGGGGTGCTCGATTTGGACGCGCGCATAGCCCTCGCCGGGATTGTCGTGGTTCATGAAAGGATCGTGCGGGTCCATATAATGCATAAACAAGATGAAGGGGGCATCCGCGGGACGTTCGGGGCTATCGAGCCATGCGAGGGCTTCGCGAGTGACGACCTCGGCGGGTTGATAAAAGCGGGTCACATTTATTTTGCCTCCGAGGCGCTTAGCGAGCTTGTTCCATATTTTCCGCAGGCCATCGTACCCGGTCAGTTTCGACGCGGAGGGCTTCGCGAAAAAATACAGGTCCGGTTTCAGGTCAATATAATCGGTGAACCCCTGGTCGAAATTGAAGGCCCTGGTGATGTTGGGATTGTTCGAGAATCCTTTTGCGTAATATCCGTGTTCAGAGAAAACCTCGGCGAACGTGGTAACCTCCTCGGGCAACTCGGAGATTTTGCTGGTAGCCGTGTGCGCTTCCGGGTAACGTCCGGAAAAAATGGTGGCAAACGATGGTTTGGTCCATGAGGCATGCGAAAAACACTCGGTGAAAAAGATGCTATCCTGCGCGAATTTTTCCAGCGCAGGGGTCTCGACAGGCGTAGATTCCGAGTAAGCGGGCAGGTAATCCGCCCGCAAGGCATCGGCAACCATCAGAATAATATTGGGGCCTGTTGCCTTTTTGGCGGGTGCAAACTCGGGCGCGACGCGTCCCGGAGCACCCGTAGAAAGTCCCAGACCTATAATCACCAAAACGACATAGCCCCCCACACCCGCGACGATGGCCATGCCGCGCTTTAGGCGGAAAGGCCACGTGACCAGTAAGGCCAGCAGGGTCGCGGCAACAAAAAGTCCCGCCGCCATGAGGAGAATGTTCAGGTTTTCGGCCATGGTCAAGGCGCGCTCGCCAAGGACATCACGGCGGTAACAGAAGCGCCCGATAGCCAGAAACGCCATAGCCAGCACAAGCCCGAGAGTCATAGCGAAATCAAACTTGGGCGAAAGGAACCGTTTCATAAGCAGATACAGAAAGGTAAGCCCCGCGGCAATACCCAATCCGACCCACAAAAACATCGCTCCATACACCAGAGGTCCCCACCAGTAGGCGGACCATTCCGTATACCCGCCATGATGACCCAAGACCCAGTTCGCTTCAGCCAGCCCGGTGATGGCCCCGCCGATGAGTCCCGCCAGGGCGCCCCCCAAAAGGCTATTTACGATTTTTCGACGATACATGGCAATCTCCTCGGGAGTGAGATGCACAAGAACCTGCGCCTCGGCCGCAGCCGCCTTACTACGCATACGGGCAAGTTCCTGGGCCATCTCGTCCTTGGGTTTGCGTGAGCGCAGGATGTAAACGACGACACCGATGACAAAGGGCACGAACTCGCCCACCCACCAACCGAGATGAGAAAACAGCGCGGCCGCGGCGGCGCCGGCCGTGCCGCTCAACAGCGTCACAAAGACGATTTCGCGAATGCCTTCGCCACCAATAGAGGGGCCGAGCACGGTACCGTAAATCATAACGGGGCTGGCGAAAAGAATGTCCCAGAGGCTGGTGTTTTCGGCGCGTATGGCCATCATCGTTCCGAAATACATGAAGCAGGTACCCAAGTGTACCAGTAGACCAAGAAACGTAGCTTTCAACAGAAGCGCGCGGTTGCCGCTATAAGCGGTCGCGGCCAGTCCGAGCTTGTTGAGGATATTGGCAACTTTACCGGGCGTAGGAATCACCGCCACGAGGATTTGAATCACTCGAGGATTCAAAAGAAGTAAAAACGCCACCGCAACAAATGCGGCCAAGACAAGGACAATGGCCGCAAAGACCACGGCGTTGATGTTGAGAAGCTGAAATCCCAGGGGAAAGGTCAAAAAAAGCAGAAACGTGAGGGCCACGAAACCAATCAACTTCTCGACGGCAACCACCGTCGCGCATTTAACGGGTTCGGCCGTATACAGGGCAGAATCGTAAAGGCGGTAGCCGTCGAGACCGATGGTTCCAGGGAGAAAAATCCCGATGGCGCGTCCTACGAACCAGCTCTGCACGAGATAGCCAAAGGGGATCGTAAGACCTTGCCCTTTGAGCAAGAGACGCCAGCGCAGCACGCCGGCCATCATCCCGGCCAGCTTGACGGCGAGGGCGAAGAGAAGCCATGGCACAAGGGCGGCCATGTCCGTACCCCGCAGTTCCTCCCACATCTTCATGGGCGTCACGCCGCCGAAGACGTCGTTGTCGAGACCGAAGGTCTGCGGCCGGAACAACAAAACGAAAAGCAGAGCTGTGAAACCCAATTTGATAAGAATACTGAGGACTTTTTTCTTCATGTGATACCCGCCTGGTCAACATACCCACATACAAACATGCATGAGATGCAAAACGCGGCGCAACTCTAGCACGCCTTGGAATAAAGGGGCAAGAAAAGGGTGCTTTGGGGTTTCAGCCACATGCCGCAGTTTTACGGAAACTCTTAATGGCCGCTTCGAGTCCATTGGCGTCGACATCAAGATGAAAGACCACGCGGATACGCTGGGGACCGGTAGCACCGGCCAACACGCCGCATTCCGCGAGCGTCCCCACAAAGGATAGCGCGTCTGCCACGTCCACAAACACGATATTCGTCGGCGACGGCAGGGGAAACGCGAGTCCCCGAAGACCTTCGAGAGCTTCACGAAAGCGGCGAGCGCGTTCGTGGTCTTTGCCGAGCCGCTCGATGTGGTGGTCGAGGGCGTACTGCGCCGCGGCGGCGAGGATGCCTGCCTGCCGCATGCCTCCCCCAAGCATTTTTCGGTAACGGTGAGCCCTGTCAATGGTTGCCGCGTCTCCCGTAAGGATCGAACCCACGGGACCGCCTAAGCCCTTCGAAAAACAGAACGAGAGCGTGTCGCAGTGGCGCGCATAGTCTTTTACACCAATTCCCGTTGCAACACAGGCATTAAAGATGCGTGCGCCATCGCAGTGCAGACGCAGACCGTGATTGTGCACGACTTCTCCGATAGCCTTCACTGTTTCGAGAGGATATATAGTTCCACCGCCGCGATTGGTGGTGTTTTCTATGGATACCAGAGAGGTCGTCGAGAAATGATGGTTCTTTTTCAGCACGAGGGCATCTTGCACTTGTTCCGGCGAGATGATGCCGCAGTTGCCGCGAACGGTCTTCGTCATTAACCCCGCCACCATGCCGATACCGCCTGATTCGTAGTTGAACGGATGGGCGGTTTCATCCAACACAAGAGTATCCCCGGGCTGGGTCTGGGAAACGACTGCCAACAGATTCGCCATGGTCCCCGAGGGCACAAACAGAGCCGCCTCTTTACCCACCATGTTCGTCACGCGTTCCTGAAGGGCGTTGACGGTGGGGTCCTCCCCCAGCACATCGTCGCCGACCTCGGCTTCCGCCATCGCCTGACGCATGGCCGGCGTGGGCCGCGTAACCGTATCGCTGCGAAGATCTACAACGGCATTCTTCACGAAAAAGCACCCTTCCAATCGAACAAACGGCGTTTGAGGGACAACGTGTTACCAGCGATCAGTATATGGATGAGAACTCGGTGCGCCAAACACCCTTTGGCCCAAGGCTGTGCCATGTCTTATTCATGCAATTGTCTTCAGGAGCGTCCGAGCAAGCAAAAGATTTAGAGACAGCGAACCATGAGCCGTTCGGCTCCCTCGCTGTGTCGCGGTTTCCGACCGCAACACTCTTACGGCCACACGGACGGACACGGACGAACACAGCGCTGCCTGATCGTTTCACATGTGCCCTTCGGCCCTCCGGCAACGGAGGACGTTCGCGGTAGGAATGGCCCTTACGGGCCACCCCCCGCACAAATCCCGGCGAGCGGAATTACCGCACCGGGCTCCTGCCTCGGGTCATGACGTGTTTCAGCCGCTGATTG
>JAWODE010000073.1:0-8986 GCA_046483455.1 Candidatus Hydrogenedentota bacterium
ACCCGGAGTTACAGCAAGCATTCAACGAAGCAAAAGATGAATATGGCATTCCTTCGGAGCCTGGCGATATGGATGCTCCTAAAGAGGACACCGCCGAACCCGAAGTGACGCCTACGGAAACTGAAGCGACATCCAAAGAAGCGGAAGAGGCGGCCCCAGAACCGGAAGAGAGGACTCCGGAATCGGAAGAAACAGCCCCGAAAGCGGAAGAAACGGTTTCGGAACCCGCGGAAACGGCGCAATAGAGTTGTTCGTTCGCTTACCCATTCGTGCCACACAGCTTTTGAGGAAGACCCGCGTAAGCGCGGTAGGCTTGGGGAACGAGTTTTTTTTTCGAAATAATTTCCGGCAGGTGAGATTCGGGAGTGTCAAAAGGGAGTGAGGGAGATGGCGGGGAAGGAGACATTGGCGATAGACGGGGGAACGCCCGTCGCCAAAGACGCGTTCCCGCTTGGATTTCTAGGGCCGATGGAGATCGGCGAACCCGAGATTGAGGCGGTGACCTCCGTACTTCGTAGTAAGATGCTTTTCCGGTTTCTCGATCACAAGCATTCGTGGTGCACACGTCTCGAGAATAATTTCAAAGGATTGACGGGGCGCGAGTATGCGCTGGCGGTTGGCGGCGGCACGGCGGCGCTCGTCAGTGGCTTGGTGGGTGTTGGCATCGGCGACGGCGACGAAGTCATCATCCCCGGATATACGTACATCGCTACGGCCGCGGCCATACTGGTCTGCGGGGCGGTACCCGTCATTTGCGAGATTGACGAGACGCTCACCATGGACCCCGGCGATGTCGAGAAGAAGATCACGCCCCGAACGAAAGCGATCATGCCGGTTCACATGCGCGGCTTGCCTTGCGATATGGACCGCCTTACTGAAGTCGCGCACAAGCATAATCTCTTGCTTATCGAAGACGTTGCCCAGGCGTGCGGCGGGTCGTACAAGGGGAGGCCGCTTGGGTCGTTTGGCGAAATGGGGTGTTTCAGCCTGCAGCAATACAAGGTCATCACGGCGGGCGAAGGCGGCGTGGTGGTGACGGACAGCCCGGAAGTCTTTCAGCGCGCGGCGTTGCGTCATGATTCGGCCATGGTCTTCTGGCAGCCTGAAGGGACTACAGTCAAGCCGTTCGCCGGAACGAATTTCCGTATGAACGAACTCGAGGGGGCCCTCGGTTGCGCGCAATTCGACCGGCTCGAAAGCATTCTCGCGCGCACGCGAAAAACGAAGAAGAGCATCGTGGAAGGCTTGCAGGACGTCGAGGGTGTCCGGTTGGCCCCGGTGAACTGTTCCGACGGCGATTTGGGCATCTGCACCATCCTCCTGTGCGAGACCAAGGAGCACGCGAAGGAATTCGCCCGCGCATTGAATGCCGAAGGCATTCCCGCGGGCAGCATCTATGACAAGTCGGTCCCGGACCGCCATATCTATTGCTACTGGGAGTATGTGATGGAAAAGACGTCCGCAGACGTCCACGGCCGGCCCTGGACCTCGCCTCTGCACGACCAAAGCCGGCGTTATACTCCGGAGATGTGTCCCCGGACCCTCGACGTACTCGGCCGTTCGATCCAGATCGACATCACGCAGCGGTATGAACAGAAACATATCGAGTGGATCATCGAAGGCGTAAAGAAAGTGGCAGCGGTGCTTGGGTAGCGTTTTTTGCTGAAGCGACCTAAGCTACGAAAGCATATAGCGCACAGCTTTAATGCCGTCGTAGCGCAACATGCACAACAATGGGAGTTGTAAATATGAAAACGCGACATAGTGTTGTTTTGGCGGTTGTCCTCATTGGGGTGACGGCTGTTTCCGGGGGCGCCGTTGGCGAGGAAGGGCCGATGAGCTGGCGCGTGGGCCCGACCGCATGGACGTTTAAGGAGTTTTCGTTTTTCGAGGCCGTGGACAAGACCGCGTCGCTGGACCTGTCGTATATTGAGGCCTTCCAGGGACAGCGAGTACGACCGGATTCGGAGCAGAAATTGGACGTGACTCTGCCGGACGAGGCATTGGAGGCGATTCGCGACAAACTGGAGGAGGCCGATGTTACGCTGGTCAGTATTTACATCGGCTCGATTCCCGGTGAGGAAGAGGCTTGCCGCCGCACCTTCGAATTTGAGCGGGAATTGGGGATCGAATTTATTGTCTCGGAACCCCACCCTGACGCGCTGGATGTCATCGAGCGGTTTTGCAACGAGTACGAGATCAATGTGGCCATTCACAACCATCCCGAGGGTAAATCGCGGTATTGGAGTCCGGAGGCGGCGCTCGAGGCCTGTGAAGGGCGCGGGCCGCGTATTGGGGTCTGCGCCGACACGGGCCACTGGCTGCGTTCGGGCCTCGAGCCGACCGAATCGGTGCGCAAACTGGGTGACCGCCTGATGGCTTTGCACCTGAAGGACCTCGACAAGGCGGCGCCTGACGGGAAGGACCGGCCGTGGGGACAGGGGTGCGGTGAGCTCGAAAAGCTCTTGCGGACCATTCATGAGCTTGGCCAGAAGCCTGCGTTGTTCGGCATCGAATACGAATCGAACTGGCAGAATAACATGCCGCAGGTGCGCGAATGCGCCGAGTGGTTTCGGAAGACCGTCTCAAGTATCGCCGTATCGGATAGCGGGGAGTGCGACGAGGAGTAAGACCGGGGGCCGGCTGAGTTTCTCACCGTGCCAAGGAGACATGTCCGGGACTCGCGGTGTTGCAGCCCAGAACCGTATCTCAATCCCTTCATTATTGAGGCGGGGGAAGGTGTGGGACCGTCGCCTTCGCCGGTCGTCCCTATTCTCAGTGTCTATGGCTAAGCCGCATAATCTTCCGCTATCCCGAGGGTTTTTCCGGATGACGCCTGCAAGCGATATTTAATCCCAGTGTAGCGCATGATAGACTTTCCCGCGGCGTACGATCAGGAAGAGGAGGGCCGTGTTTATGCCGGAAGGACGAAAAACGATCCATGTCATCTGTAATACGCATTGGGACCGCGAATGGGCTTATCCATTCGAGGAAACGCGCCTATTGCTCCTTGATTTCATGGACAGTTTGCTTGATTTACTCGACCGCGACCGGGAGTTTCACTCGTTTTTGTTCGATTCGCAGACTATTGCACTCGATGACTACCTGGAGTTGCGCCCCGAGCGCCGGGAAGACATCGAGCGGCACGTGAAGTCTGGCCGCTTCATTATTGGTCCGTGGTATTCATTGCCTGAAGAATACATTGTCAACGGCGAGTCGCTGGTGCGCAACCTGGTCATCGGCCACCGTAAAGCGCGGGCCCTGGGCAAGGTCTCGAAGATCGGCTATACCCCTTTCAGCTACGGGCAAACCTCGCAAATGCCCCAGATTTACCGGGGGTTTGGCATCGATACGATCGTTTTCTACCGGGGCATCAATACGCCGAAAAGCGAGTTTGTCATGGCGGGGGCGGACGGGTCGGAGGTGTTTGGAACCCGTTTCGGGTGTCTGAGCCGGTTCAGTTACTATTTTTACGTCTACCGCATGCTAGTGCATGGGATGAGCCGTGATGAATGGTGGTATGACTGGGACCGCGGGGCATGTCCTTTCCGCCTTGCCTCGACCCGGCATCCCCGTGCACATTACTACATCCTGGACCCGCACAAGAAGCAATGGAACCCGGACCTCCTGGGCGAGCAGCTTCAGAAACTTGTGCGCGACGAATCCGAGCACTTCACCACGAATCACATCGCATGCATGCAGGGCTTCGATTCCAGCGCACCCGACCCGCGTGAGACGGAGATCATCAAGCTTTGCCAGGAAATGCTGCCCGACCACGAGATCAAGGCTTCAAGCCTGGCGGATTTCCTCGATATTGTGAAAAAGGAGGTCAAGAAGCCGTATCGGATCGAAGGCGAAAGCCGCGATCCCGGCGCTACGGGCAAATGGACCCATCTTTTTGGCGACGTGATCAGCGCACGCACTCGAATTAAGCGGGCGAACGCGCGCAACGAGACCAATCTGCAGCGGTGGGCGGAGCCGTGGAGCGCCATTGCGGCCATGATCGGTGAAGCGTATATGAAAGCCCCGCTCGAGCATGCCTGGAAGCTGTTGCTGCAGAACCATCCCCATGACACGATCTGCGGGGCGGGGGTCGACCAGATGGAGAAGGATGTTCTTCACCGGGCCGACCAGGTTGACCTGGTCACGGAAGGCGTGGCCCGGCGAGGGATGGGGGCAGTGCAGGCCCGCATCGACAATTCCGACCTCTCGGAAAAGGACGCGGTGCTGACGGTGTTCAATCCTTCGCCGTATCGGCGAAGCGGCGTGGTGTCGTGCCTTGTGGACCTCCCCGACAAGACCGGTTACGAGAGTTTCGGCGTGCAGACTCCCGAGGGAAAGCCCATACGCGTACAGTACGCCGAGCGTTTTCCTTTCGGGACACTGGTCCGCAATCTTCAGGACATCTCGCTCGAAGTGCGGTCCGAGCGCGTGCGTTGCCACATCGAGGTGGACGACATTCCGGCGCTTGGTTACCGTACCTACCATCTCGTGCGAAAGGAGACGACGCCTTATGAGGCGGGAACGTTGTCACCGGAGCACAACGTTCTCGAGAATGAGCATCTTCGCGTGACATTCAACGCCGACGGCACGCTGGACCTCCTTCATAAAGCCACAAGACGCACGTATACGGGGCTTCATTATCTCGAAGATACAGGTGAAACCGGCCATTCATGGACGCATATGGAACCTGACGAGAACGAGACCATTACCTCGCACGGATTTCCGGTGTCGATCGCTCTCGAGGAAGCCGGACCGCTTCTCGCGCGCATGCGTCTTGATTATCACATGCGCCTCCCCGCGGGGTTGAAAGATACCATGGGGCCAACCTTCCGGGAGCCTATCGACAGCCACACGGGCCGGAGCGAAGAGTACAAAGATATGGTGGTAACCTCACGGTTTACTCTGCGCGCGGGTTCCCCCCTGTTGGAAATCACGACGTCGGTCGACAACCAATGCAAGAACCACCGTCTCCGCGTCGTGTTTCCGACGCGGCTGCAAACCGATGCGACGCATTCGGAGGCGGGGTTTGACGTTATTGCGCGCGATATACACGTGAAAGAAGACTCGCCCTATTTCGGCAAGCCGAATCCGCAATACCCCATGCACCGGTTCGTCGATATGAGCGACGGCGACGCGGGTTTTGCCGTGCTCAACACGGGTATTCGTGAATACGAGGCGATGGATACCGCCGAGCGGCCCTTGGCTATTACCCTGCTTCGGGCTTTCACCTTCCGGCAATCGCCCGTTATTGACCGTTGGGAGGTGTATCCCGAAATGGAACTCAGCCAGTGTCTCGGGGAGCATGAATGGACTTACGCCCTGTTTCCGCATGCCGGCGACTGGTCGAAAGGCGTGTTCGAGGCCGCGGAGGGGCTTACCCTGCCGCTCGAAATTGCGGAGGCCGGTGCTCACGCCGGCACGCTGCCGAAACAGCAGAGTTTTATCGAGGTTAAGGGCGGCAATGTGCAGATGACGGCATTGAAGCGCGCGGAAGACCGGAAAGACAGCTATATCCTGCGGCTGTTCAATCCCGGTGAGCGGAACGTTACTACGACCATTTCATGCTTCAAGAAGATTCGCCGCGTGTGGCAGACCAACCTCGATGAGGAACGCCAGGAAGCGCTTTCACCGTCTGGAAACACTCTTAAACTCAAAATCGCGAAAAAGAAGATAGTTACCGTCGAGTTTCAGCTATGACTATGGAGTTCAGCGATGCCTTTCACAGAATTTGATAGAGCCAAGGTGAGATTTTACCCTTTGCGCGAGCGTGAGAACCGGGTATTCATCGAGCGGGATCATATCAAGCCCGATGATTCGCCGCAGGGCCTCACCGACACGCAAGAACGCCTTATCACAGAGACGGCCGAGCGGATCGTCGAGGCCCGAAAATGCGGTGCATCGAGAATGCTGGCTTTCGGAGCCCACGCCATCAAGAACGGTCTTGCCCCTGTGATGGCTAGACTGATCGAGGACGGATGGGTCACCCATCTCGCCACGAATGGGGCCGGTATTATTCACGACTGGGAATTCACGTTCATTGGCGAAAGCAGCGAGCACGTGGCGGCTAACGTTGCCCAAGGACAGTTCGGCATGTGGGAGGAGCCGGGCTTCTACCTGAACCTCGCATTGGCTGTCGGGGCTTTCGAGGGCAGGGGGTACGGCGAGTCCGTGGGGGCTATGGTTGAGAACGAGGGTGTCGAGATTCCCAGCGAGGAGGCGCTGATTAAGGCCATTACTGGCGGGGTCTCCGGAAATCTTGAACGTTCCGCCGCCGCCGCGGACCTCCTTTTTCTCGTGCGTCGATTCGAGTTGAATCCCGGATGGCTGGACGTGCCCCACGCCTTCAAGCGGTTTGGTTTGCAGGCGGCTGCCTACCGGCTGGGGGTGCCGTTGACCGGTCACCCGATGATTGGGCATGACATCATTTACCTTCATCCAATGAACCATTGCGCAGCTATCGGACGGGTGGCGCAACGGGATTTCCTCACGTTCGCGGAAGGCGTCAGGAATGTCACGAATGGGGTGTATATGAGCATTGGCTCGGCGGTCATGTCGCCCATGGTCTTCGAGAAATCCATGTCGCTGTCGCAAAACGCTGCCCAACAGGAGGGCAAACGCATCGAAAACCATTTCATTATGGTGGTCGATTTGGCGGAATCGCACTGGGACTGGCAGCAGGGCGAACCCCCGGAGGACCATCCGGATTATTACCTCCGCTACAATAAGTCGTTTTCGCGGATGGGGGGGACTATGCGGTATCTCTCAGCCGATAACCGCGATTTTCTCCTGGCCCTCCTTCATAACCTGCAACAACGGAGTATCGAGTCATGATTGAGCTGTCGAATATTGAACAGAAAATCCTTGATGCGATGTTGGCGAGGCGGGCGGATTTGGAGCCGTGCGTCGAGGCGTTGCTCGAGCTTCATGAGGCTCTTGTCAGGTGTTATGACAAGGGCGGCAAGCTTCTTCTATGTGGGAATGGGGGGAGTAATGCTGACGCGATGCACATTGCGGGGGAGCTCTGCAAGAGTTTTGAACGTAAACGGCCTATTCCGCCGGATGTGAAGAAAAGATTGCGCAGACTGCCCATGGGGGACGATCTCGCGGAGCATCTGGAGGCCGCGTTGCCTGCCATTGCCCTTGGGTTCAACGGGTCGTTGAAGACGGCCGTTGAAAATGACTCGCCCCTTCGCGACATTGCTTTCGCGCAGGAAACATTTGCTCTCGGGAAGCCGGGGGATGTGCTGCTCGGCATCTCGACCTCTGGGAATGCCGCCAATTGCTTGATGGCTATGTCGGCAGCGAAGGCTCTCGGCGGCGTTACGGTTTCGTTGACAGGTCCGGAGGGTGGCGAAATGGCCGCCGCCGCGGATATTGCTTTGAAGGCGCCGGGGGATTCGCCCAAGGTGATTCAAGAGGGGCATATCGTTCTCTACCATACCTTCTGTGCGCTTATCGAAGGGCACTATTTCCCGGAAATGCGGTAAGCGGGCAGATCAGCGTTCATCCCCCGGGGAGAACAAGTTGATCCTTGTTTCGTGGGTTTATTATCTGCGCCAACTCACAGCGACGATTTAGAAGTAGCCCAAGTCGCGCAGCTCCTGGCGGGTTTCAGGTTCGAGTTCGACGGTCTCGCCTTCTTCGACGCCAAGCTGGGTGCGAAGAATGTTCTCTTTTGTGGCAATATGGTCGAGGGACTCCCGCGCGCGCTCGATCTTCTTGGGAAAATGGGAACCGAGATTGATCCGCTCAGCGGGGTCTATTGCAAGATCGTAGAGTTCCTCGCGACCCGAGCTTAGATTGTGAATGTACTTGAAGTGTTCGAATAAGAGGGCTTGTTTTGGCTCATAAATCATGGGAAACGCGGATTTGAATAATGGATTCTCTTGATGGATCTTGCCGCCTTTGAAGGCAGGAGCGAGTGACGCGGCCGAAAGGACGGAGGCGTCATATTGAATGCCGCATACATCAAGAATTGTGGCGTACAATGCCGTTAGCGATACCGGTGCGGCCACGCGACGGCCGCCCATCGTTCCGCGTGGCAGCCGCACGAGCATCGGAATCTTCAGTAGCTCGTTATAAAGAGTGTGGCCGTGCTCGAAGCCACCGTGTTCCCAGAATTCCTCGCCATGATCGGTCGTAACGATAATCAAGGCATTCTCGAAGAGACCGCGCTCCCGCAAGAGGTCGAATATGCGGCCGACTCGGTCGTCTACGTAGCGCACTTCGCCCTCGTACAGCGCCCGGAGCGCCGCCATTTCCTCGGCATTGAGCCGCGTGGTCCCGGCGCGTATCCAGAAGATGCTGGGAAATGCCTGGCGAAAATTTTCCGCTATGGGATTATCCGGCGCAAATTCGTCGGGCGGGGTGTACGGTTGATGGGGATCGAAATAATGCAACCACAGAAAGAAATCTTGTTCGGCGTTGGCCGCGATCCATTGAAGCGCGTGGTTTGTGACCCGCTCCGTCGAGTTTCGTCCTTCCTGCAGGACTTCCCGATAACGATGAAACCCTTGGATGAAGCCGCGGTTTTCTTCCAGAAATCGATTGGCGACAAACGCGCCGGTCAGATATTTTTGGTTAGAGAGTTTTTCGGCGAGGGTGTCGAGGCGCTCGGGCACCCGCCTCTCGTGATGAGTTGCTCCATGTACAGCCGCCGCAATGCCGGTGTTCAGAGACGCGAGCGAGGGGAGGGTCCACGGGCTTGGCGCCCATGCGTTCTCAAAAAGGACGGCCGATTTTGCAAACGCGTCGATATTGGGACTGTTCTCGTTGGGGGAATAGCAGCCGAGGGCGTCGCGCCGAAGCGTGTCGATCGTGATTAGTACAATGCGCGGGACCACGTGGTCCCCGGCAACAAACGTCTCGGCATAATCGACGATGGCGTTTTCCGACGAGGCCGCACCGGATGAGTACTTTTTCTCCGGAGAGGTGGACGAAGCTGAATCTTCGTGGACAACTGCTACGCTTACGCGATAGGCGG
>JAWODE010000080.1:0-7865 GCA_046483455.1 Candidatus Hydrogenedentota bacterium
GAAATAGAGGCCAAACTGTTTCTTATCTTCACCGGTCTTTCGGGCACAAGAAAAACCTGCCAATCCCTATGATCTCGGGGGATAGCCCACTTGTCCTGAAACTCGCCTCTCTAACGCATTCATGCTATGCTTGCCCTTGGGGCGAGTAGCGTGAGTAAATCGGAACTAAAACACCTGATTGACGGCGTTGAACATCTGCCGACCACCATGAACGCAGCCGGCCGGGCTTTATCGGTCCTTTTTGCGTCCAACCCCGATATCGAGACGGCAGGGGCCCTTGTAGGCATGGACCCGGCGCTGGCCTGCGCCGTGTTGCGGACGGCCGATGCCGGCTCCCCAACTTCCCCGCCCGAAACTCTGATTCTACGGGATGCAGTCGAGAAAGCGGGGCTCCAGGGACTTCGGCGTGCGGTTCTGGGCGTCGCCGCGGCCAGCCTGCCATTACAGCCGTATCAATCGCATCTCGAGCGCCATTTTGAACACGCATTAACCTGTGCAACATGTGCGGCGAAGACCGCCTCGCATACGGGCCTCGTCCCGGCGGACGAAGCATATGTTGCAGGCCTACTCCACGATATAGGGCGGCTTGCTTTTGTGGCAATTATGCCAGAGGACTACTGTGCCTTCTGGGATAGCAGTGAAGGACCGGACATCGATCATCTTGAGCGAAACGAATTTGAGGCTGACCATGCCTTGGTGGGGAAGTGGATGGCCGAACGTTGGTCGTTCCCGAGGCAATTGAGTCAAACCATCTGGTTTCATCATCTTCCGCCAGGCAGTCTTCTCGGGAACCGGCCCGTAGTACCGTTGGTATCCGTATTGGGCTTCGCCAATGCAATGAGCCATTGGATTCGCGGCTCCATTCCCGCGTCTACGGCTGCATTTCGGGAAGAGGTCCGCGCTCATGCGACACGCCTGGACCTGGATTACGGGAGCATCGAATCTCTCCGCGAACAAACCTGCACCGCCGTTACCCAACGACTGAGGCTTCTGCAACCTCAAGAAGAGCGCGCTATGATGGGAGAGGGCCAGAAGACGATTTTCAGCGATGCGCCTGCGGAAGCGAACGAAACCACAAGAGCTGTACCCCTGAAGAAGGAGCTCAAATGGTTACAAGCGCTGAACCGGCTCAATACCAGCTTGCGGCCCACACAATCGCTCGAGGACGTACTCGGGCTTATTGTCGCAAGCGTGCGCGAAGGGCTCGGAGCCGCTCCCGGCATGTGTTGTGCCTTCGACGAACGAAACCGGCGCCTCACAGGAATGACTTGGGACGCCCCTCAGGGGGCTCCACAGACTTTCTCGATTCCTCTCTCGCCCTCGACGCAAGGGGAGTTGGATGAAGTTGAAATCTTGGCTCTTGAAGCGCTGGAGCAATTGGGCATTGGCATGGACGAGAAAGGGTGGCGCGGCTCGGAGAGAACCAAACCTGAATTCTCTGACGGTATTCTGATGCTTCCCATGGTGGCGGATGGAGTGACCCGCGGCCTGGTCATGTTCGAAACCGATTCCAATGGTCTCGAAAATCCCGCGTGGGACGAACAGATGCTGACGGCTTTTGCGGGGGCCTGCGGGTCCGTATTGGCGCGGCACCATGCATATGAAGAACTCCGCGAGTTGAGCGAGGAACTCGCGGAGGCCATTGCGCGGAAGGCGGCTGATGCACCCGCCACGCAAAGCGATGGCATGACGGAATTTGCCGTCGGGGTCTCGCAAGCGCTGCAGCGCCCTTTGAACATCCTTGCCAATCAGGCCCACCTGCTGCTGCGGCGCGTGCATACACCGGAAGAGACCCGCGCCGTAGAGACCATTCTGGAACAAAACCGGTCTCTTGGAAAACTCGTTAGTGATTTAATGGCATTTGCTCGGCCCGGTTCCCCCGCGGGAAGTCCAACGGTCGTAAATTACATTCTTCACCGGATGGTCTCGAGCCTTTCCGACCGTCTTGGGGCAAAAGGGATCGCTATAATCGAAGATTACGAGGAAGGTCTACCGCGGGTAAGCGTGGATAACCATCAACTCGAGCACGCTCTGGTGAATCTCATCGTGAATGCTGAACAGGCAATGTTGCAGACCGGTGGACAACTGACCCTGCGCACTGCTGCCGGTAAAGACCGAAAAAGCGTCCAAATCCGTGTCGAAGACACGGGCCCTGGTATTCCGGAAAAGCACGCCGAAGCAATCTTTGACCCCTTTGTCAGCCTGAGAGAGGAAACACCGGGAACAGGCCTCGGATTGGCCGTGTGCCGGGCCATTGTACGCAAGCATGGGGGAGATGTTCGGCTGGTGGGCGCGGAGGGACCGGGAGCTGTTTTCGAGATTATACTTCCTGTGGAAAGAGAAGCTGCTCCCGAACAGGCCGCGCCCGCGGCGGCCCCGGCAATGACGTTGGACCGCAACGAGGGCATTGCTCTTCGTGAAGGTTCGTCAGAGGAGGACGTGGCGCCTCCCAACGTCACAAAGCCTCCTCAAACGCCTGAATTATCGAAGCCCGCGCCCAAACAGGAACCTCCGCGAGAAATGCCGTTTGAAGAGCCCGAGGCTCCGCCCGTGCCGTCCTTACTTCTCATCGATGAAAATGAAGTGACTCGTGAAGTGCTGAAAGAAGCACTGCGCAACCGGGGATTTACCGTAATTGCCGCTCAGGACGCCGTTCGCGCGATGCAGGCGCTGGCCGCGGCGTATTTCGACGTGGTGCTCCTCGATTTTGAACTGAAAGATGTGCCTGGACCGAATATGCTGAAGGAAATCCAGAATATTCGTCCCGGCATTCCTGTTATCGCGATGACCGCCGAAAAGAATCCGGCGGTGGTTCGCTCCGCACTGAAGCAGGACGCCCGTGCTTGCCTGGTTAAACCATTTGCCTTCCAGGAATTGCTGAATGAGGTTGAAGACATCGTGGGTATTCACAATAATTAGCGCCCAATAGGCGTTGACTCCCGGGGTGGGCGCGTCGTTGGTTTCTTCTCACGGCAAGGCTGCAACACGGCATGACAATGATTTCTTCACGCAATAAACTGACACTTCGCGAAACGTTGCTGCAGAGCGCACTCCTGGCGGCTCTGCTGGTAGCGGTTTTCCCCAACACATTTTTCAAGGGCGAGGTCATTTCTTCGGCGGATATCTTTTTCGCGCTTCCGCATGCAGAAGCCTATGCTCCGGAAGGGTGGGATTACCCTCAAAACAAGCTGATTTTCGACACTAGCTTTTTCACGCGGCCCAACGGGCTCTTGTGCCAACAGGAGATTCGAAACGGGGAATGGCCCTCATGGAATCACCTCGAACTCACGGGCATGCCGTTGCTCGCCAATTTTCAGAGCTCCGTGTTCTACCCCATGCACCTGCTCCAAGTGGTGATGCAGATTGATTGGGCCTTGACAGCCTATGTCATCCTTAAACTTTTCCTGTGCGGCATCGTGGGGTACGTGTGCGCACGCCTACTGGACTTTTCACCGAATGTGGCGCGTTTTTTCTCGGTGGCGTGGATGCTGGGGAGTTACAACCTGCTCTGGTGCCACTGGCCCCTGACCGATGTTGCGGTCTGGGTACCGCCGCTGTTCGTTGGGCTCGAGTTCGTGGTGCGCGAGCAATACCGGCGGGGATTCTTCACGATCGCGCTTTCAGGCACGCTCTTATTGCTGGCCGGCCACCCGGAAACGGCCTTTACGTTTTGCCTGGGACTTGGAGGATATTTTTTTATCCGCCTGATTCAGCAGTGCCGCACGGGGATGGGTGTAGTTCGCCCGATTGCGGTCTGTTCGCTTGCGTGGGCGCTAGTCTTTCTGGTTTGCGCTGCCCAACTCGTTCCGTTTTTCGAATACCTTGTGCACAGCACCAGCCAATTTGCGCGTAACGAGGTCGAGGGAGGAGAGACATACAGTCCCGGAATGGCCGTGGCGCTTTGGGTACCGCGCTTCTACGGCACCGCCGCTGAAGACAATTTTCTGGGCGGGGCCAGCAGCAACTCGAACCTCATCGGCATGCTGTATCCCGGCATGGTCGTCTGGCTCGGGGTGATGTTCATGGGTTCGCGCAGCAGGGGAACGCCCAAAGACCGTACCCGCGGGAAGATGGCCGTCGCGTTGGCGATACCCGCTGTTATTGGGTTTCTTTTGAGCTTCTATGTACACCCTCTCCAGTTCATTCATGGTCTTCCTGTCATGAACGAGTTGCGCGAATGGTACCACGCATGCTTCGCCATGTTTGCTTTTCCAATGTTGGCTGCGTTGGGATACGAACGCTGGTTTTCGCGGCCACGCCGCCTGCGCGAAACCGTGTGGGCATTACCGCCTCTGCTTATCGGCGCGCTGGTGACTGTCATTTTGCTCAAATTCGACTATCGGGTGCTGGTCATGAAAGGCATGGCGGATTACGTCATTCGGGAATCGTTGATAGCGGCGGCCCTTGCTGTCGGGGCGCTGGCTATCGCAGGTCTGTCGTGTGTTTGGCGTCGTCCGCGCGTGCTTTTGCTTTTGCTGGCGCTCTTCGCGGCAGGCGAGCATGTCCTGGTCACACGCGGATTGCGTCCCAGCCTCCCGCTCGAATACGTTTTTCCAGAAACCGCGTTGATTCAGCGTTTGCGATCGTTTGAAAAACCATGTCGGCTGGGCGTGGCGGAAGGATATATCCCGCCGGGGACGGTGGCAAATTACGGCCTCGAGGAATGGCTCGGGTATGACGGCCTGTATCCCGAGCGCATCCGGCGATTCCAAGTAGAGATGGGCACCGAGGTATGGAAAGCGATGGAACCCGTATGTTCCATCCAGTACTATCTCAATTATCCCGAATTCGAGTGCCTGCTGAAACTCGAAGAACGGCCCTATCTTGACTATTTAGACACCGTAGACGGGATGGAAATCTACAAAAACATGCGTGCGTTCCCACGAGCCTTTCTCGTGCCGCGGCTCGAAGTGATTCCAGACCTCGATACACTATTCGAGACCATGCGCAGTGACGACTTTGACCCTGCGCAAACCGTCGTTGCGGAGAAAGGACCGGCCGTTTCCCTCGGCAAATTTCCTGCCGGCGGGGTAGGCGATGCTACGGTAACCCTGCGCGATCCCACGCGGGTTGTCGTAAAGACCGATGCCCGCGCCCCCTGCGTCCTCGTGCTTTCGGATGCGTACTATCCCGGCTGGGAAGCGAAAATCGATGGTGCAAGTGCGGAGATCTTTCCGGCGTATTACGCCTTTCGCGGAGTACTCATTCCAGCCGGACAGCATACAATCGAATTTTCCTATTTCCCTCTGAGTCTAAAAATAGGGTTGCTGATCTCGGTGGCCGTCTTGCTTGGCAGCGCATACAGCGCCTTCCGAATTCTCCAAAAGAGAAAACGAAAAGCCGGGGAGCCGCCTCTTAATGCCTGACGACCACCTCACTATACGAGAGCTAGTGATTCAAGCAGTCGTATTGCTCGGACTATTGGTCCCGGTTTATCCGGGGACGTTTTTGCAGGGCGAAGTCACGCTGCCGGGCGATATTCTCTATATTGCACCCCCGTGGCAAGACTATGCGCCGGAGGGATTCACGGGACACAAGAACCCGGTGCTGTTCGATTCCATTTGCCAGCATACCCTGTGGTACAAGGAGGCCCAAGAGGCATTGAAAGCGGGGGAATGGCCTCTTTGGAATCATCTGCAGAATGCCGGAATGCCTCTGTTGGCCAATTATCAGACCGCCGTATTCTATCCCCCCCGGTTATTTCACGTATTCTTCGACAATTACACTGCCATTACCCTGTTTTTTGTGCTCCGCCTCTGGCTGTGCGGGGCCACCGCATACCTGTGCGGACGCGGCATCGGCCTGGGAGTGGCGGCATCGCGGTTTCTGTCCGTGGGGTGGATGCTTGCCAGCTACAACCTCCTCTGGTCTTACTGGCCGGAACCTGACGTGGCGGCCTGGCTTCCCATTCTGTTTCTGGGCGCGGAATGGCTTATCAAAGGGCGTATCGGGAAGGGGTTCGCCGCGATGCTCTTCGGGGCGGTGCTTATTTTGCTGGCGGGACATCCCGAGACGGCCTTTACCATGAGTTACGGGGTGGGCATCTATTTCGTGCTTCGGCTGCTTTTGCGGCGCGAAGGATGGCGCGCGATAGGCCGGCCGCTCGGGGCTGCCGTCCTCGCTTGGGGATTGGCCTTGCTCATCACCTGCGTACAGTGGCTGCCGTTCCTCGAGTACCTGGCTCACAGCTATACCTTCCTTGCGCGGCCGGAGGGTGAATCCACGGTCACAAAAGTTTCCCCGGGCGCTGTTCTGTGTTTCTGGATACCGCGTTACCACGGTTTCACGCCTCACGGCAATTTCCGCCTGCCCGACCACTCGAACTACGCGGCGTTAATCTATCCGGGAATCGCCGTGTGGCTGTCTATGGCGTTGCTCTTTCTGCGCGGGAAAAACGGGAAGCGCGACTTTGTGCGGCCGCTTTGCATTGCTATACCGGCGGTGTTTGGAGCACTGCTGGCGTTTGACAGTTCTCTTATTCAGCCTCTCCAGAAGCTGCCGGTGTTCAGCTCGATGTGGTATATCTGGCACATAGGTTTTACCGTCTTCGCACTGCCGCTAATTGGGGCACTGGGAGTCGAACGCTGGTTTGCGCGGAAACGTTCGCTCAAAGAATTGCTGCCGTCGTTAGTGCTGGCACTGTTAATCGGCGGCGCAATATACGGTTTTTACCGCTTCGAGTCGCGTGTGCTCGCCATGGAAGGCAGCGCACCGTACGTTCGGCGGCAATTGATTATTGCGTTGGTTTTTTGCGCGGGGACGCTCGCCGTGCTTGCCGCCAATTGCATCGCCAACAAACGGCGGTTGCTGGGATGGGCGCTCGCAGCCGTTCTCGCATGCGATTTGCTCGTCGCCGTACATGGGCACCATGTGACGACGCCAAAATCGTGGTTGTTTTCTCGAACGGAGCTTACAGACTATCTGCAAAAACTCGAGAAACCGCACCGTGTGTGTTCGGCGACCGCGGCCATACAAACCGGGCTGATCCCCATGTACGGCATTGAACAATGGCTCGGTTACGACGGGCTGTATCCCCTTCGGGTCAAGCGCATCCAAGTACGCTTCGGAAAAGATTTATGGGACACCTTCGAGCCCGCCTGTGCTATTTCCCATTACCTTCATCTCACCGATTTGGAGAATCCGCTTTTCCCGATAGACGAGCGCCCGGAGGACTACACCCGTTTAACCAAACGAGACGGCATCGAGGCATACCGCAACGAAACAGCCATGCCGCGGGCCTATCTCGTGAATGATTGGAAGCTATTCGATTCGGTTGACGAGATGTTTGCATTTGCGCGAACGGAAGCGTTCGATCCCAAGGCAATGGCCCTACTCGAAACACCCTTTTTGGGCGGTCTCCCGGAGGGAACGCAAAGGCATCCCGGAACAGCTACCGTGTCCGCGCGTAGCTCAACGCGCATGGAGATTAAAGTCGATGCGGAGGCCCCAGCGGTCCTGGTCGCTGTGGAGGCCTATTATCCCGGCTGGAAAGCATGGGTTGATGGTAAACCCGAAGCGGTTTTTCCTGTAAACTCGGCGTTTCGAGGATTGCTCGTGCCGCCGGGAACGCATACGGTCGTTTTTGCGTACGAGCCGGCCGTTTTTCGATGCGCGTTGTGGATATCCGCTGTTTCGCTCTTGTTGATCGGCGTATCCGCTGCTACGCTGTTGGCAAAACGCAAGAAACAGAAATGCACTGATGACTGAGGATACAATGAAAGCGCAGGAAAATGGCCGCGCGCGCGTAACGGCAACCGAGCTCGTGGTGCATGGCGCAGTGCTGTTGCTGATTCTTGCGTTCTTCTTTCCCGGCGTGTTTCTGCGCGGTGAAACGGCTCTTCCGGGCGACCTTTTACATAACCTCG
>JAWODE010000082.1:0-9766 GCA_046483455.1 Candidatus Hydrogenedentota bacterium
TGCCATCCCCCGTGTCCACCTCGATCGTGCGCTCCCGGTGGGCGGCTCCGTTGTAGACAATGTCGCACTCGACGATCTGCCCGCCACTCACCAACAATGTTGGGCCCGCTCCAATAAACTCAACAAATGTGTCTTCCAGGATAACCGTGATCAGTGTGATTCCCAGGACGCCTTCTGGTAGGGTCTCCTCGCCGGGGTCCTCGACGGCCACGTAATTGATCAGGTCCATTTCGGTAATCCCCTCGCCAATCACAAAATCCGTATCGCTGACGGGCCGTGTAAACAGTGGTTCCGTGACCGGCTCGGTGAAATAAAACCCGATATAAGATGTTGGGACATTCTCCCACACCTGGAAACCTTGTCTGAGGATGGCCTGCTCCGCTTGCGTCCATCCCGTTGTCTCTTCAATGGTAATGATGTTCCCCTCGTCGTCCGTGCCTGGAAATTCCCGCGTAATCTCACCCTCGAAAGTCCAACGGACACCCTCATCCGGGCCGACGTCCCCATCGCCGTTGGTGTCAAGGTATTCCAGCGGCCACGTCATGAAGCGAAGCTGATCATTCGCTTCGGTAAAGCCGCCAAACGGGAAGAAAGCCTGGGCCTGCCCCGCCACCAACAGGCACACGGCGGCCATTGCAAGCGTTGCCATAGGGGCTCTCACGTTCACCTTGCTATCTCCTTTTGCACGGTGCCGGCACGTCCCAGAGCCGACCGGCGCCCGCCCATCTCTTACCGCCTCTCGCGTACTCGCGCCCTGCGCGTGCGGCGTCGAACCATGTATCCCCCCCATGCAAACAGAAGCGCCACGCTTAGCGCCTTCCACGGCCATACGATGGCGTACGCCGTAGGCGTCAGCACGCCCCGCACCAGCGTTGCCAGCGCAGGATGACGCGCCACTTCCGCTGCAAACGGCGGGCTAACCTGGTAATACAAATCCACAAACGCCGTACCCAGCGTTGTTTGAAGCAATACCTCGTCGCGGAACCGCCGCAACGCGGCCAATTCCTCGGCTGAAGCCGTTCCGTACGCCGCTGTGGCAATAAAGCACGCCCGCGGCAGTATCGGGAGATTCTTATAACTGAAAGCATCCAGTTTCGTCGTCGACAAATCCGTTGTCTGATTGCGTACTGTCACGTCCAGCGTACCTGTCTGCGGCAATCCACTCCCCGGAAAAGATACGTCTATCCGCGTGGGAGTCCACGAAGCTACGGGCATGAAGGTCTGACCGAAATAAACCACCGGATCATCGAAATTCTCGCCGAAAATCGCTACCGGAAAGTCCTCGCTCGTCCCCGTATCCGGCGACACGGAGGAAACCTTCGGCGCATTCGCTTCAGGAGGCACCGAAATCAGCGTAAACAGGTCTGTCCGGCTGGTCTCCTTACCCGTGGAGGGATTCACCACCGTCAGCACGATGGGTTCCTGCTCGATCTCGCTCCCACCGGGAATCGTGACCTCAATTTCCGTATCTTCGGCCTCGTCTACGACTAGCGAAATACCCGCCAGCGTCACGTTAGGCGATGTGCCGAACCCACTGCCGTAAATCGCAAACGAAAACCCGCTGTCCGGCACCACCTGGGGCAAATTGCCCGTCGAAACTCTGGATATCACGACATCCGTTGGCCCGACGATCCGCTCGGATGCCGTAATGACGGCCGTACGGACCGCCTTGTTCGCCTGGAACCGGATGAAGTTGAAGCCGCTGTTGTCCGGAATTCCAGACGTCGGCATGTCCGAATCCGGAAAATCGGGTTCATTAAATACCGTAACAAAGCCCAGCGCGCGCGAACCCCACGGGAACTCGCTGAAGATATCGAATTCGCCGCGGTCCGCCGCCGGCGGAGGCGGGAACGTATCCGGGTCCGGCTCCGTCGGCGTGTTGGGCCCCCATCCGACAATCGCGGCACGGAAATCATCATCCAAATCCATGCGCCCTGTTGCACGCACCACGATGAAGAAATCCGCCCCAAAATCGGGGTCCTCGGGGCCGGTCCCGATTGAGTCCTGAACCCACTGGCGGTTGTTCGCCTGCTCAGCCATCGGCCGCGGGAACTCATCGGTACCCGGTGTCGAGAACACAAAAAGCACCTGCGTCGAGGGCTCGCCCACCGCGCCGATAAGGTAGGGCGGGTAATCCAGCGTGAGGGGAATGTCTATATCCGGATCGAATTGCCCGTTCGTGTTGCCGGGGTGCATGTCGTTGTCGCGATAGATAGCCACGCCGGACACCGCCTGATCGCGGCTCAGCGGCAACAGGTCGTTCTGAAGGGTAAACTCTCCGTCGCCTCCTTCATCGTACAGCTCTACAATCACCTGCTCGAGGAACGTCGGATTGCTCACAATCCGCCACTCTCCATCGACCGGCTCACCCGACAGCAGCGTCAGACGGTTCTCCGTATTCCCTGTGATCTTAAAGCTCTTATACTCGGAATCCACCAGATAGTGATTGACAAACGCGCCGTCCGTCCATGCCTCTCCCGGCACCACAAACGACTGGGGACCGCCAAGACCATCGGTCCCGCTGGCCTTCGTCAAATCGGGGCGATTCGTCGACGCATCAATGCCAAGCACCGGCACGGGCGTGCCGTCCACATAAATCGATTGCCCCGAGCCCGTGAAGTCTTCGACTTGACACGAAATCGTGGTTTCCATCATCTCGTGGTAGTACCATCCTTCGATGGGGTCCTCTTCGGGATGCAGCTTCGTATACGCCTGCGGCGACACGATGTTGCTCGGCGAAAATTGAATACCCGCCTGTCGGTTGTCCGGCGAACGCGTCGGCAGCGTCGCCGGGATGAACACCTTGAACGGTTCGAGGCGGCTGATCTCATCCGATGTCTGTACCACCACAAACAAGTCATCGCCCGAGCTGCCCGCCTGCGAAAGCGCTTTGGCTTCCGCCGCGGCCGCCTCGGCTTGCGCCTTCACTTCGTCTTTGTATACCCGTACCGGGCGCTTCTTCCAATACGCCTCTCCTTCCACCTCCTCGAGAACCAGCCCGTCACTTCCTTGCGCCGCTCCTTGCCGGTCCTTCACACGCTTTTGCGATACCGAGGGCTCCGTGGCATCCGCAACCCATTCCTTCGCGATGGGCTCGTCACGCTTCAACATGGTATCGCGGATCGGGGTCGAATATTGTGGCCCGCCCTGATCTGTCTCCGGTACTGCCCACGCAACTTTCGGGCGCAACCGCAAGACCCAGGCCCGGTCCTTCTCATCCACGACGCCATCGCCGTCAATGTCATCAGCATTGCCGTCGCCCGTGAGGTCCACATACTCCGGCTCGCCGCGCCAGACCACGTTGCGCAACGGGACGACCGTATCGCCGCCAAAGTCGCCCCCGAAAACACTGTCGCTGTCTCCATCTTCGTAGAGCAGCACACCCGAATCAGCGTCTTGTCCGTCAGGATCAAGGGGGTTTAAATCGCTCGGGGTAAAGTCTGGTCCCCAGAAGGCAATCGTAATCTGCTCGAGGTGAAGCCGGTTAAACCGGTTCACCACCGGATCGTTCGCGCCGGCAACATTGATCCCTAGCAGCGCCGTGGGCTTGCTGTTCGAGTCGATGTGCTGTTTCAAAATGCGCGCCCGCCGGTTCTCGATCGGCCAGTCCGTAAGCTTTGGGTATTCGTCCGGCGCCACCGTCGCCGGCCACGTGCTGTAATCCGGCCGCTCCGGCTGTGCCGGCGGATTCGGAAACACCAGCGAGCGCGGACCCACCGGCATCGAATCAAAGTCCGGCTGGAAAAAGGGCGCACTCTCGAACGAGTGCTGAAAATAGGTGCGAATGTCCTCGTCCGCGGGACCTCCCGTCACCACGACCCACGGGAAAACACTCACATTACTGCCCCAGAAAAACTGGGAATCCCGAAGACCAAATGGGTCCATCCAACTAAGAAACGCCGAGGGATAATCAATGGCGCTGTATGTCGCGTAGTTGCTATTGCTCTGATACGTCATCGTCAGATCATGCACATCGAACCCGACGCGCGTGGGCTTTGCGGTGGTCCGGTCGGCCGTACGCTGGTTCCACCATGGCTCGTATTCGAGCCACAATGGATCGTTCTGCCAGATGTTATCGGCGAAATCGCCCGTCGGCGAATCCTCGCGAAGGCCCAAGGGCATCTGCATGCAGTCAAAATACATGCCCCCATCCCAGCTTCCATCGGAAGAACCATAGCCTTCATCAATCAGCGACGGATTCCAGCGTCGAGGCTCGACAAACACACGGTAGTCCATCCCCAGCGTCATGCCCACGCCATCCCCCGGCATGGTGGACAAATCGAAGTAACCGCTGTCGGGTTTGACGACAACGAAATAATCGGCTTGTAACCCACCTCGAAAACGCGCCGTATCCGGATTATCCGGTTCCGGCTCCAGAAATCCCAAATTGGGTCCCTCTCGCGAGCCGCCCCCCAATTCAAGCCGCAGCTTCCACCATGGCGCGCCGCCCCCGGGCGGGAATGGGATATATTCCCATTGAGGCGCATAAGTAATTTGATTAGCCTTTTCTCCCTCCAACGACTGCACAACGGGATACGATACCAAACCGTCCGACTTCTTCTCCGACTCGACATCATCTTCCGCGAGAACGTACCCCGTAGGCAGCATCGGGTAATCGACGAACGTTACCCCTTCGCCATCCGGCTCCGGCACAGGTGGGTCAAAACGGCCATTGTTGTTGCTGTCCGCAAACACCCATATACCGTTGAACGCAAAGTCCTCGGCTACAGCCCGGTTAGTAATCAATCGAGAGCCTGTGAAATATCCGTCATACGTCAACGAGTCAAACTCTTCGACAGGATTCAATCGGTTCACGCCTTGAGGCTCGTATGGGTCGGCCCGCGTGTCACTGACAATCAAATTAATCTCTGCAAACCCCACCTGTTCTTCGTTGTCCGAGCGCACCCCATGATTGAACCAGCGATCACCCGTATTGGGCGGGTTCGATGCATGCACATCGATCCCGACCATCTGAACCCAACCTTCCAGCGAATGCAATTTGCGCAAATGCAGCCATTCGCCGGTCACAAAATCGAATGCATTCTCGAAGGCGCCGCCGGAAACGTCCCACCGAGGCCGCACATGTTCCTGAATCGGCGTGTACATCCGGTTCGGCCACACCCACGCATTCCAGAAACTGGGCTCGTAATCGTCGTGCAGCCCACTCGTCACATCGGCTACGGCAAATCTCGACAGGTACGTTGTCTCAGGATCGTAAGGAAGTTCGTCGAGAGCCGGGCTGTAACTGTCGATATACTCCCCATTGTCGTCCACGGGAGCTTGCCCGAACCCGTCTACCATCAAGTAATTGTCTATGTAATAACTCAGCTCCTGCCTGTTGCGCCATGTCGCGCTACTGCGAAATGCAAGAATATACGACTCGCCGTATTTTGTGCCGCCCGCCTCATAGATCGTGCTTTGTAGGGCGGGGTAGACGTCAATGATTCCCGTGAGACTATCGGGAGCGCTGCGCTGGCTCCATATCGCGTACTTCAACCCTTGCCGGTCGCGTCCACGAAATTCGACACCCGCAGGCGGCGAACCGGACGGGAAAATGGGCCCCTCGCGCGGGTCATAAGGTACCCCCGTCTGAGTATCTACAACGGTACCGTCGGCGAGGAAACGCAGGACAACGTTCTCCTCTTTTTCCAATTCGTTATGTGTGCCGCCATCGTAGATACGCTTTTCTCTAAAAATCGCGAACTCAAGGATATCCGACTGGGTGAGCGCAGGGCCCTTATTGCCGTCCGTGTCCGGGCTTATCGTAAACGTCAGAGGAACGTCCCTGCTTATCACGCGGTCATTGGTCAGGTCGGGCAGGTTCGCTTTCTCCGTAACCCCCTTTGCACCCGGGGCATCCAAGCTCTTGTTCTCAGGCGGTTCCGCACTCATTATTTCAAAGCGAAAAAGAGGCATCCAGTCGTGCAGCGGCAAAATACCCCCCCCGTCCCGCTCAGCAATGGAATCCTCCAAGGTGAACGACGCTGCGTTGCGTGTCTCTTCTGTACCTGGCCGTGTGATCGTCAATGTTCGCGAGAAACTGTCCGTCGTATCATCAGACCATGTTACAGTTAGTCTCACCGTAAAAATCGAAGTCTGCGCCTCTGTCTGGAACTCATGCGCAACAATGGGGTCCGTTTCTATCGGTGTGTCATCGCCAAAATCCCATTCCCACGCGACAGCAGGGTCTTTGCCCTCGCCGCCGACGCTTGTGTCCATAAAGATAAGGGCTCCCTCGGGAACGACCGGCGGCAGTGTAATCTCGAGCACCTCCTCAATCACTTCCGGAGTCGCATAAATAAAATCCACGAATGGCGTGTCGACCACCTGAATGTAATCGGGTTTGGTTGCTGATATTTCCCCCAGCGAACTACTGGTCACCCGTAATGTGACATCGTATCTACCGAGATTGTCGTACACATGCGTTACCGCTTCATTCGTCTCGAAGGGCCCCGCCGTCTCGCCGTCCCCGAAATCCCATTCCCAGAGTACGGCCTCCTCGACATCCGACAAATCATAGAACGTGACGACGCTCTCTCCCGGTTCCGCGCGCCGGCGGTCTGAGATGAAATTCACATTTTGCGCATTGGCCAACGGCGCCATGACACACACCAACAACAGCACCGCTACAAGCCTGACTTTCATAAGTCGCAGTGTCGTACTCACTTTGAGGTTCCTCCGCCGGACATTAAAAAAGCCCCCGGGTTGCACCACCCTCAGGAGCATACACATTTCTGGCCAAAAAAGCGAACATCGAGCGCGCAAGTGCGCTCGGGAACACCACCGGCACATTCACCGGTTTCCCCTCTGTGGGCACTGATTTACGCACAGCTCCTTATCTATCTCCTGCGCCGCGGCCCACCGCACCTGCAGGTACCCAAGGCAAGCCTGCCTACCTCAAAGCGCCATTCATGCGGCCCCATGCTTGTCCACGCCTTATATAAGTACCACAAAAAGCGCGCACTATTACCTGCCCAACACTTCGTCTCGTTTATAACACACTCTTACAGGCCTGTCAATAAACAAGTTGGCGCAATTACTACAGATTCATACGCTTAAACATAACTGGCTCTTTTCGTATCGCTGCAGGATTCTCTATTTTTGTAAACTAATTACCCTACGGCCGTGCCCCCGCAAACTTGATCGCATGTTGGGCTTATTCCCCGTCGTTTCCATCCGGATACAGCGAATGATAGGCCCCATAATTGCCCAGTACCCGCTTTACAAAATGACGGGTTTCCGTGAAGGGCATGGCGTTCAGGAACACCTCCGGAGGTGTATTGGGGTGATTTTTTATCCATTTCGATACATTTCCCGGCCCCGCGTTATACGAGGCCAGCGCATAAATCAGGTTGCCATTCGAGCGCTCAATCATCCGCATGAGGTAATAGGCCCCTAAGCGCAACGAATTGGCCGGACGGGTCAAATCGTCCGCGTGCTGCCGCGTAATGCCCTTTTCCACTGAAGCAAGCCAATCAGCGGTCTCGGGCATCAGTTGCATGACCCCCGTCGCCCCAGCGCCGGAAACCACGCGCGTTCGGAAAAAGCTTTCCTGCCGCGCCACCGCAAGGATGAGAAAGGGGTCCAGCCCCGTCTCGCAGGCCACCGCCGTCACGTCATCCCAATAAGCCGGGGGAAACTGCACCCTCCACCATCGGGGATCGTAAAGATTTCGCTCCGACTCGGATTCCCGCATCCCGATCAGCCAAAACGCGATACTGGGCATGCCCGCCGCGGCCACCGCTTCGTACACCTCGACCGAGGGTTCGGGATTCGTCCGGGCCAGGGCCACCGCCTCCCATTCGCCTTCCTCGAGCCCATGGCGCCCGAACAACACCAGCCGGGCGAGCGTGGGCTCTTCATTTTCCTCTTCAGGGAGACGGCCCTCTTTCCACGCGAACGGCCGCACAAACGAATCCTTCCCCCAGGCCCTCAGCGAAGGCCCCACCTTCACGGGATTATCGCGGCCCATCTCGCGCAACCGCTCTAAAGCCCGGTGAACATAAAAGTTCCCCAAATCGCCCGTTGTCGCCAGTTCGTAATCCTCCGCCGCCCCTTCCTTGTCACCGCCCCGTTCCCGCAAATCTCCGCGCAAATACGCGGCATCGGCCAGAAACCGGCTTCCAGGATACCTCTCGAGAAGCCGCCCATAGGCCGCGATTGCTTCCGCATTCTTACCACTATCGCTGTACAGCCGCCCGGCCATCAACAGGGCTCGATCAGCCCGGGACTCCTTCGGGAAAAGGTCGGCAAATCCGAGATAGTACCGTGCGGCCTCCTCCTCGCGGCTCCGGCTCATCGCCGCGAATCGCCACAACGCTTCCGCCGCTTCCTCCGAGTCCGGGTACCGGCTCAGGAGTCGTTTCAGCAACGCCTTCCCCTCCGCACGCTTTCCTCCCGCGTACAGATTCCGCGCGAGATGCATGAGCGCCAGGCGCGCCCACTTCGTATTCGGCTGCGCGGCCGCAATCGCCTCGAGCACCGCCCGGCCTTCTTCCACTTGCCGCAGCCCCAGCAACACCCGGGCACGAAGGTACTCCCAGCGTGTTTCACCCCTCTCCACCGCATCGGCCTCGGGAAGCAAATTCGATGCTTCTTTGTACGCCCCCAATTTCACCATCGCGTACGCCGCCTCGAACCGGTCTTCCGGCTCGGACGATTCCGTCAGTACTTTCGCTGCTTCGAGACGCGTATCCGAAAACCTGGCCTCAGCACACAGCGTCCGGCACAATTGGAGAACGCGCGGTTTTGATTCGGGGTCTTCAGCAAGGCACTGAACGGCCAGCCAGCGGTACCGATCCTGCCAATAGGATGGCAAAGGCTGGGCAAGAATACAGGAATACGCCTCGGCCGCCTCGGCAAAGCGCTCTTCAAGCCGCAGCGACTCCGCCATCTCCGCCAAGGCCATCCCTACCCATGGGCCGTCGGGGTAGGCGTTCAGCAGTACCCGGTAATCCTTGATACCCCCCGCACGGTCTCCCCCGCGCGACCGGCACCGCGCCACTCCCATAAGCGCATAAGGGGCCAACGGCCCATCCGCCTCCAAACACGCTTCATGGGCCGTCTGAGCATTACTGTATTTAGCCGCGCGCTCGAAATCCCGCGCCTCGAGATACGCCTCTTTGCCCGGCAATACCCCGGAAACCGTACTCAAGACAACCGAAAATGCATACAAAGTCGAGAAAATCGAGACCATAAAATGGATATTATGCGCTGCTCCCGGCCAGGCGGTGTCTGAAAACCTCCTTATCAAAAATCCAATACCGGAAACGACACTGGATACAATCAACCGCTTTCAGACACAGTGTACCAACCGCTGGCCTTTGCAGACAGAACCTAGTTTCCGTACTTCGTTTCCAAGTAGCTCAGGATGGTCTTCTGGTCCTCGGGCGAGATTTGCGCCCCGTTTTCCTCGACCATCCGCGTCACGATCTCTGGCCACGGCTCCTCCGCGAGTCCTTCTTTCGCATGATGCTCGACCCTGTCGAGCTTGTGGCAATTGGTGCAGGCATCCTTGAAAAGCGTCTCCGCCGCGGCCATTTCCGGAGTGGCTTCCTCCGCGGCCGGAGCCTCAGCAGGAGCGGGGGCTTCGGCCGCCGCCTCTTCCTCCGGCGCAGCGGACTCAGGCTGCTCCGTCCCGGTCTCCTGCGTACAACTTGCCATGCCAAATCCCACCAACACACACAGGACTAAAAGCGCTGTTTGACCATACATTGTGCCTCTCCCTCTTTTTCCGCCCTAAACGGAGGTGCGCCGCCAAACCTCA